>JADGPS010000002.1 GCA_017882285.1 Paludibacter sp.
TGAAAGTATTTGCTCGTAATTCATAAATTGCTGTATTAATTTCTTGCAAAGATAACACATTTATTTGAATAAATAAACGCTATTCTAAACTACAGCCAACGGTATGAAAAAGAAAAAGCCGATATTCAAAACGATGCAAAAAAATTTGAAGCACTCCGCGACGAAGCTCAGAAACATTCACAAGCATTCGGCATGGCGGTTATTTTCCTGCAAATATCCATCCTGCTTGCATCAATTGGCGCTTTAATCAAGCGGAAATACCTGTGGTATTTGGCGATGGGAGTTGGCGTAGTTGGTCTGTTCTATTTCCTGAACGGATTTTTACTCTTCCTATAAACTGTAAACTATAAACTGTAAACTGTAAACTAACATGATTCTTTCAAACAATAAAATCCTAATTACAGGCGGTGCCACCGGTATCGGACTCGGACTTACCGAAAGATTCTTAGCCGAAGGAAACACCGTACTGATTTGTGGCAGGAGAGCAGCTGCTTTAAAAGCCGTAACCGACATATATCCATCAGTCATAACCCGTGTTTGCGATTTATCAAAAGCAGATGAACGGGAACAGCTTTATAACTGGATTTCATCCGAACATCCCGATTTGAATGTTTTGATAAACAATGCCGGAATTCAGGAAGACGTGTCACTAACCGACGAATCTTTTTTCCCGAAAGCCGAAAAAGAAATTGCCATAAATATTGAGGCGCCGCTTCACTTATCTTCCATGTTTTCAAATCTCAACTCATTGCATACAATTATGAATGTCAGTTCGGGACTGGGTTTCGTTCCTATCGCCCGAATGGCTGTCTATTGTGCCACCAAGGCATTTATGCATTCATTTACGCTTTCGTTGCGGCACGTGTTGAAACCGAAAAACATGGAAGTGATTGAAATTATTCCACCGGCGGTAAATACCGATTTAGGCGGTCATGCACGACAAGGTTTGGCACCATCAGTCGAAGAATTTGTAACCGCCGTATTTGAACAACTAAAGGAACAAAAGGCAGAAATCACTTATGGTTTTAGCGAAGGAATGCTGAAAGCCGGACACGAAGAACGTCAAAAGGCTTTTGACAGAATGAATCAATAAAGTACCGGAACTTAAATTACACAAAAACGCAAATTGTCAATAGCTTTTGCGTTTTTCTTTTTTATTTGAATAAATATCGTATTTTTGCCAATCACAAATTGCGAATTTTCATGAAAATTCCTACAAATTGCGCTCCCTTAATCAACATTATTAATTAAAAATCAATCCATGGAAGCAACAGTTTACAAAGTGTACAAATATCGTTGGATCATGCTTAGTGTGTATATGTTTATCGTGATTGTCAACCAATTACTGTGGATAACATTCGCACCTATCACCAGCGATGCCGTTCATTATTACGGTGTATCGGATATACAAATCGGCATTCTTTCGATGTGTTTCATGATCGTTTTCATTATTGTTTCCATACCGGCCTCGTGGGTAATCGACACGTATGGTATTAAGATCGGAGTCGGGATTGGTGCGGTTCTCACCGGAGTTTTCGGAATGATGCGCGGCATGGTATCCAGTTATGAGTGGGTGCTTATCGCTCAGATTGGCGTTGCAGTAGGTCAGCCATTTCTGCTCAATGCCATCACCAAACTGGCTTCGCGCTGGTTCCGCATCGAAGAAAGAGCCACCGCAGCCGGACTCGGAACGTTAGCCATGTATATCGGCGTGTTAGTCGGAATGTTGCTGACTCCTCATCTTACCAAAATATACGGAATTAACGGAATGCTCTATATTTACGGCGTCATTTCCATCATCGCTGCATTAGTTTTTATTTTATTTTCGCGCGAACGTCCCATGTCGGCACCTTGTCATCCCGATCAGGAAGAACGTTCTCTGGTTTTTGACGGTCTCCGCGACACATTGCGCAACAAAAATTTTTACTGGCTGTTGCTTATCTTTTTTGTGGGATTGGGGATTTTCAATTGTGTCACTACCTGGATTGAAGACATTGTCAGACCACGCGGTTTTTCAGCCGAACAAGCCGGTATCTGTGGCGGATTGATGATTGTGGGCGGCATTTTAGGTGCGTTGATTATGCCCATGCTTTCCGACCGTCTTCGAAAAAGAAAACTCTTTATCATCATTGCACTTTTCGGTTGTATAATCGGTCTGGTGGGCGTCACGTTTGCAACCACTTATAATATGTTGCTGGCTTCGGGCATTATATTGGGATTCTTCTTGTTAAGTGCCGGACCGATTGGATTCCAGTATGGCGCTGAAATTACGTTTCCCACTTCGGAAGGCACTTCGAACGGGCTGTTGATTCTTGCCGGACAGATTTCAGGGATTGCCTTTATTTTCGCCATGGATAGTTTTAAAGATCCTGTAACACACTCGATGACAAAACCGCTGATTGTTCTTATCGGCCTTGCCATTCTCGTGTTGGCACTGTCCACACAGCTTATTGAATCATCGTTTATGACTGAGAAGAAAGAATAAGATGAAAAGTGATTTTATTCTTTTGGACATGTAATTATTCATGCTAAGGATTGACCTCGTCCGGTGAGCCGAAAAACAAGTGAAAACGACGAAGAAATCATTTCTGTTTGAGTCCCGACGTATTTCGTCGGGGCGAGTTTAAAAGATTTCAGTCGTTGAGCGTAAGTTTTTCGAGTGAGGTGGGCGCAGTCTTGAATTTTTTTGCTTCCTTTTTTGTTTCAAGACAAAAAAGGAAGTGGGGTTTTAGGGGCAAAGCCCCTGTTATTTAAAACTTTATTAAATATGCTCAAATTTACTCCCTCGATTTTTATTCTCTTTTTTCTTCTTTCAGTAAAACTGAGTGCTCAGACTGAAACCACTGATTCTTTGGTGCCTGAGCGCATTCAATACATTCAAAATGAACTGAATCAGTCCAAACCGGGAGTGAATGCCTGGTGGTACGGTTGGTTAGCAGGTTATAGTGCAGCAACTGTCGCACAGGGAACTGTTTACTTTTTATCGAATAATAATTCAACCAAACAGGATATGGCACTTGGAGCTGCAACAACATTTCTGGGTGCGGCTTTGCAGGTTTTGACGCCTCTGAACACAGGCCGCGATGCCGAAACGCTATCCTTGCTTCCCGACAGTACCACGGATCAACAACTCAAAAAGCTCAAAACTGCGGAAGAATTTCTCAAATCCAATGCCATGAAAGAAAAAGCCGGTCGTGGTTGGCAGATTCATGCACTGAATGAAGCTGTAAATCTGGGCAGCGGGCTTATTACCTGGCTTGCTTATAAACGTACCGTGTGGGATGGAGTGAGTAATTTTCTGCTCAATACCGTTATTACCGAAACTCAAATCTGGACTCAACCTACAAAAACGCTTAAAGATTATCAGAATTATTGCCGGAAATATCAAAGCGGAATGAATTCGGTTGCCAATAAAATTGAGCCGGAATATTTCCTGAATACTTACCCCGGCGGAGTGGCTTTAAGAATTGTTTTTTGAACCAGAACAGATCTGCATCTGCCTCGTATTTTCAGTTCTTACAAAAGTTCTTTCCTAAAAATGCCTCGTCCCAAAATACCGTTTTATCAGAATAAAAGTTGTATTTTTGCACTCCGAAATAAACCGATAATGGAGTTAACGACATCCCGATTTATCGGGACTGTTGACTGATAACTGCAAAGCATGGCCAAAACTAAAAAACCTCTTCCCATTCTCACAAATGTAATTATTACTGATATTGCCGCCGAAGGAAAAGCCATTGCCAAAGTAAATGATATGGTGGTGTTTGTTCCTTTTGTGGTACCGGGCGATGTGGTTGATTTGCAGGTTACGCGCAAGAAAAGCCATTTTATGGAAGCACGCGCCATCAAATTTCATTGCTATTCCGATAATCGGCGCACAGCAGTTTGCGAGCACTTCGGCATTTGCGGGGGATGCAAGTGGCAGATTCTCCTCTATTCCGAACAAATACGGTACAAGCAAAAACAGGTGGTTGATAACCTGACACGTATCGGAAAAATAGAATTACCGGATATATCTCCGATTAAAGGTTCCGCACGTACCGAATTTTACCGCAACAAACTGGAATTCACTTTTTCAAACAAACGCTGGCGCACCAACGAAGAAATTGCCGAAGGAAAAGTTTTCGACACGATGAATGCCGTCGGGTTTCACATTCCCGGGCAATTCGATAAAGTGCTCGATATTAATAAATGCTGGCTGCAAACCGAAGATTCGAATGAAATCCGTAACGAAGTTCGCCACTATGCGCTTGAAAAAGGACTTACTTTCTTCGATTTACGTAATCAGGAAGGTTTTCTGCGAACCATGATGATTCGAACCAGTTCTACCGGCGAATTGATGGTGATTATGGTGTTTTTCCACGAAGACAAAAAAGCGCAAGACGCACTGTTGCAACATATTGCTTATAAATTTCCACAAATCACTTCGCTTCTTTATATTATCAATTCCAAAGCCAACGACACTATTACCGATCAGGAAGTATTTGTTTTCAAAGGAAATGAATGTATTTACGAAGAAATGGAAGGACTGAAATTTAAAATCGGACCGAAATCATTTTATCAAACTAATTCCGAACAAGCGTACGAATTGTACAAAGTTACTCGCAGCTTTGCCAAACTTACCGGCAACGAATTAGTTTACGACCTTTATACCGGTACCGGTACAATTGCTAACTTTATTGCGCATCAGGCGCGACAGGTGATTGGGATTGAATACGTACCCGAAGCCATTGAAGATGCTTTTGTGAACTCAAAACTGAACAATATTAACAATACTTTGTTTTATTCAGGTGACATGAAAGATATTCTGAACGCTGCGTTTATTCAAAAACACGGCAAACCGGATGTAATTATTACTGATCCGCCACGTGCCGGAATGCATGTAGATGTAATTAATGCTATCATTTTTGCTGAACCAAAACGAATTGTGTACGTCAGTTGCAATCCTGCCACTCAGGCACGCGATTTGAATTTACTCGACAGCAATTATAAAGTCACCGCAATTCAACCGGTTGATATGTTCCCGCATACTCATCATGTTGAAAACGTTGTTTTGCTGGAACGAAAATAATTTAAATTTTTAATATTCAGATTCTCAAAATAGTAGGTTGTTAGATTTTATTTTTAAATTACACTAAATTTTATCAATATGCAAAGGCAAATCTTTCAAACTAATTCATCTACCCGTTGGAAAAGTTTTATTTGGTTTATACGTATTTTGGTTGTTTTTTTGATTGTAATCCTTGCTTCAGTTGGTATATCTTTACTTAATAAGCGGGTGTATGACCTAAAAGTGCTGACTTATAATGCCAAAAGACTGCCTGATTTGAATACCGATAAAACAAAGACCTATGTTCCAACTTCAGAGCAAATAGCCTTTGCGAAGCATCTTGAAAGATATCGAAAGAAACACCAAAAATTACTCAAACAAAGAATACATGTTAAACATTCATCTTCGCCCGAAGCAGATAAGTTTTTACCTGTTAGAGCAGGCTTTTATGTAAATTGGGATCCAAACTCCAAAATCTCGTTGCATAGAAACATCAATCAGTTAAATATGATTTTACCTGAATGGTTTTTTCAAAAGGATTCAAAAGGGAATATAGATGTCCGAATTGAAAACGAAACATTAGATTTTATTCAAAATCATAAAATTGCTGTTGTTCCGATGTTAAGTAACTTTTTCAACAAACGTTGGAATGGGGATAGCACGTTCGTTTTACTTAAAAATCCAAAAGCACGGAAATTATTAATTTCACGTATAAAAAATCTGCTGGATAAAAATGATCTTCAAGGCGTTAACATCGACTTGGAAAATCTGCCGAAAGAAGCCCATCGTTATTTACTTCAGTTTTCGAAAGAACTTTCTACAACCCTGCATGCTGAAGGATATATTACCACCATTGATATAAACCCTACTGATGAAGGAGTTACATACAAAGATATTTCACAATATTACGATTTCATTTTTTTGATGGCTTACAATGAACATTCTCCCGATGATCCTCCGGGAAGTATTTCTTCATTAAATTTTGTGGAAACTGCCATAGATGAAGCTATGAAAGAAGTTTCATCAAAGAAAATTATTTTATGCGTTGCATCCTACGGTTTTGATTGGGAAAAAGGGAAACCGGGCACCAGAATTACCTATCAGAGTTTAATTTCCACAGCCAACGAACTGAATGAACCGGTATATTTTAATTTCAGTCAATCAGATTTAACTTTACACTATTATGATGATAATAATGCTGAACACGAAGCCCATTGTAATGATGCCGCAGGGACGTTTAACATTATTCGAACCGCTCAGGATAATGATGCTGCGGGTGTATGTTTGTGGTACTTAGGCTCGGAAGATGATCGAATATGGCGTTTTTATTCTCAAAATTTAGATGATAGTTTCTTAAAATTATCTCCGTTTAACTTTAAACAATTAGAATTCATTAATTCTATATCGGCTGTAAGTTACGATGGTAAAGGGGAAATTCTGGAAATGATAAATGTGCCTGATAATGGTCATGTAAAAATCACTTACAATAAATTCGACCAGTTAATAACGGACGAACGATACGATGATTTACCAAGTTCATACATGTTGAAACGGTATGGTGCAAGTAATCCAAAGCATGTAGCACTTACTTTCGACGATGGCCCGAACGAAGAATATACACCTAAAATTTTAGATATACTTAAAGAAAAGAAAGTTCCGGCAACTTTCTTTGTGACAGGTGCTAATATTCAAAACAATATTCCACTCATCAAAAGAGAATACCTCGAAGGTCATGAAATTGGTAATCATACATTTACACACCCAAATCTGGAGGTAACTACCGACAATCGTGAACGAATAGAATTACGGTCAACGCGACTCTTGTTGGAGAGTATCTTAAATTATTCTACTCTGTTGTTCCGTCCACCCTATATTACTGATGCAGAGCCTACAAATCTTTCTCAGATTAAATCTTTGGCTGTTGCTAACGATGAGGGATTTATTTGTGTGACGGCTTATATTGACCCAAATGACTGGGAAGAAGATGTAAGTGCAGATACAATTGTAGCAAGAGCCATTAAACACCGAAACGATGGAAATATCATTTTAATGCATGATGCAGGTGGTGACCGAACTGAAACGGTTAAAGCTTTACCTCAAATTATTGATTATTACAGAAAACAAGGCTATCAATTTGTTTCTGTGTCTGACTTAATGGGCAAAACACGTGATCAGGTAATGCCTCGGGTTCAATCCAAATTCAAATTTACCGACACGTTGGATTTGATTTTCTTTACAATAACTTTTATCTGGGAACATTTTCTGGATGGGTTCTTTATTGTTGCCATTGTGCTGATTATCTCCCGGTTACTTGCAATTGGAATTTTGGCAATGCTGCAACATTATAAAGAAAAGAAACGGAAAAATAAATCCACAGATTATCAACCAAAAGTGAGCATAATTGTTCCTGCCTTTAACGAAGAAGTAAATGCTGTACGAACTGTAGAATATTTATTAAAATCCACTTATCCTGATATAGAGATAATTTTTGTGGACGATGGTTCGAAAGATAATACTTTTGATAACGTAAATAAAGCCTTTAAGAAAAATGCCAGAGTCAAGGTAATTACCAAACCCAATGGAGGAAAAGCTTCAGCTTTAAACTTTGGTATTGAACAGGCAACAGGCGAGATACTGGTTTGTATTGATGCAGACACTATTTTATCGGCTGATGCAATCGATAAAATGATATCCTATTTTGCAGATTCAAAAGTGGGAGCAGTAGCCGGAAATGTTCGGGTTGGAAACAAACTTAACATGTTAACTTATTGGCAATCTATCGAATATACAACAAGTCAGAATTTCGATCGTCGGGCTTATGATACTGTCAATGCAATTTTGGTTGTGCCCGGTGCAATAGGTGCTTTCCGTAAATCGGCAATGGAAACTATAAATGGGTTTACAACAGACACTTTAGCCGAAGATTGCGATTTGACCTTACGAATGCTTCGTGCCGGATTTGTTATTCGCACCTGCAACGACGCATTAGCTTTGACAGAAGCACCTGAAACGCTTAATAATTTCATGAAGCAACGTTCGCGCTGGACATTTGGAATGATGCAAAGTTTCTGGAAACATCGCGATTTATTATTTAGTTTCAAAAAATCGAATATTGGTTGGATTGCGCTACCTAATTTACTTATATTCAATTTTATAATTCCTTTGTTTTCACCGTTGGTAGACATTCTGTTTATCATAGGACTCTTTACTCACGATGCTAATCAGTACTTATTCTTTTATTTACTCTATTACTTTGTAGATTGTATAATTTCTTCATTAGCATATCATTACGATCATCAAAAGTTTGATTTGAAAAAAGCATTGTATCTTTTTGTTCAACGTTTTATTTATCGTCAAATCTTGTTCGTTGTGTTATTTAAAGCATATATAAAAGCATTAAAAGGCGAGCTGGTAAGTTGGGGTGTAATTAAAAGAACCGGTAACGTGAAAGAATAATTATTCAATTATTATTCGATAATTGATTTAATAATTGGAAGGTGAATCTATAATTAACATATAAATTAGTTTGAAAATCAAATAGATAGAATCTATAAAAGCAAAAAACCACACAAAATGTTGGCAGTTGGGATTATTTTCCGTTATTTTACACGATTTTTTGAATATAAATTTAATATCCTGAAACATGTCAGTATCAATCCGCGAAGTAAGTTCAAAGAAAGATTTAAAAAAGTTTATCTGGTTCGGTATTAATCTTTACAAAGATTGCAAATTTGCAGCGCCACCTTTATTTATGGACGATTTGCTTAATTTGAGTAAAGGTAAAAATCCGGCATTGGATTTCTGTGATACGGCATATTTCATTGCTTATAAAGACAATAAAATTGTCGGACGTATTGCGGCCATTATTAATCCGGTTGCAAACGAAACATGGAATCAGAAAAATGCCCGATTTGGGTGGGTTGATTTTATTGATGATTTGGACGTTTCGAAAGCATTATTTGATACTGCTATTGCTTGGGCAAAAAACAAAGGAATGACTTCTATTCATGGGCCACTTGGATTTACCGATTTAGACCATGAAGGCATATTAATCGAAGGATTTGATAAACTGGGTACACTGGCAACTATTTACAACTATCCCTACTATCCAAAACATTTCGAACAATATGGATTTGTAAAAGATGTTGATTATAATGAATACCTGATTACGGTCCCTGAAGTTTTTCCTGAAAAGTATTTCAGAATAGCTGAAATCGTTAAACAAAAATACAACTTAACATCAAAACATTTCAAAAAGAGAAAACAAGTTGTTGATAAATACGGTTTAAAAATTTTTGAATTGCTTAACTTGTGCTATCAGGATTTATATGGATTTACCAAATTAAATCAAAACCAAATAGATTTTTACATTAAATTATATTTCAGCTTTTTCCGACTGGATACAGTTTCAATTGTTGTAGATCAAAAAGACGATGTGATTGCACTTGGTATTGCCATGCCCAGCTTTACAAAAGCCTTACAGAAAGCTAAGGGAAACCTTTTCCCATTTGGTTGGTACTACATGCTCAGAGCTTTAAATAAAAACGATGTGATTGATCTTTACCTTATGGCCGTACATCCTGATTATCAAAATAAGGGCGTAAATTCAGTTATGTTTGCAGATATTATGCCTAACAGTGCCAAAAATGGTTACAAATTTGCAGAATCCAATCCGGAATTGGAAACAAATACTAAAATGTCTTCACAGTGGGGAACTTTTGAACATGTAAACCACAAGAGACGAAGAGTTTACATTAAAAAATTATAATAGATTTTCACGAGTTGAGCAGTAATTAAAAACTACTGCTCAAATTTTTTCAACATATTAAAGCAGTATTTGTTTTATATATATACTGTAACTTTTTAAACTAAATAAAATGACACGTAAATTCGATTTTTTGGTCATTGGAAGCGGTATTGCGGGCATTAGTTTTGCATTGAAAGCTGCTAAATATGGTAAAGTTGCATTACTTTGCAAAACTTCATTGAGTGAATCAAACACCTCTTTTGCTCAGGGTGGAATAGCTTCTGTAACTTATGACCCGGACAATTTCGAAAAACATATTGAGGACACCTTAATTTCTGGTGACGGACATTGTGAATTGGCTGCAGTTGAAAAAGTGATTTACGAAGCTCCAAATCAGATAAAAGAATTACTAAATTGGGGAGTTGATTTCGATAGGGATGAAGACGGTAAATTCGATTTGCATCGTGAAGGCGGACATTCTGAGCACCGAATTTTACATCATAAAGACAATACCGGTTATGAGATCCAGGAAACTTTAATTCGTCAAGTAAAAGCTCATCCGGAAATTGAAGTTTATGAGCATTATTTTGCAATTGAAATTCTTACTCAGCATCATTTGGGAGAAGTTGTAACGCATCATACTCCGGGTATTGAATGTTATGGTGCTTATGTACTAAATCAACAAACGAACAATATTCACACATTCCTATCCAAAGTTACCTTACTTGCAACCGGTGGAATTGGCAGTGTCTATTCAACAACTACAAATCCCGAAATTGCCACCGGTGATGGAATTGCGATGGTTCACAGAGCCAGAGGAATAATTAAAGATATGGAATTCGTACAGTTTCATCCTACAGCTCTGTATCATCCCGGTGAAAGACCAACATTTTTAATATCAGAAGCGATTCGAGGTTATGGAGCAATTTTGCGAACTCAGGATGGAAAACTATTCATGCAAAAATACGATGAACGTGGTTCACTTGCTCCACGCGACATAGTGGCACGTGCCATTGATAATGAAATGAAAATTCGCGGTCATAGTTTTGTATATCTGGATGTTACACACGAAGATCCAAAAGAAACCAAAAAACATTTCCCCAATATTTATAAAAAATGTCTCGAATACGGGATTGATATTACAAAAGATTATATTCCCGTTTCACCCACTCAGCATTATCTTTGCGGCGGAATAAAAGTGGATTTGAATGGACGTTCTTCCATTAATCGATTATATGCAGCCGGCGAATGTTCGTGTACAGGATTACACGGTGCTAATCGATTAGCATCAAATTCACTGATTGAAGCTATTGTTTATGCCGATGCAGCAGTGAAAGATGCTGTTAAAATAATTGATTCTCTAACATTTAATGAGTTTATACTCGATTGGAATGACGAAGGCACTTCACTTCCCGAAGAAATGGTTTTAATAACTCAAAGTTTCCGTGAAGTTGAGCAAATTATGAGTACCTATGTGGGCATTGTTCGTTCCAATTTGCGTTTGATCAGAGCTATGAATCGGTTAGAGATTCTTTATCGAGAAACAGAACATTTGTTTGAAAAGTCAGTTGTTTCAAGAGAAATTTGTGAACTTCGTAACGTTATCAGCATTGCCTATCTGATTATAAAACAAGCACTCATGCGAAAGGAAAGCCGTGGGTTACATTATACGGTTGATTATCCCGACCGAATGAGAAATGAGACTTGATCAGGATAAGTTGGTAAACGGAATTTACAAAGTCAAAACAAAGTAAATTTAAGAATAACAACTAAAATTTTAGAGATTAATTCAGAGAAATGCACTAACTTTGACCACTGAGAATTAATTCAAAATGAAACGTGTGAAACTTTTAAAAATCAGGCGAATGATACGAATATTTACACTTTTAATATTGTGTGTGTCCGTTGCAGGTCTTAACGCCCAAATCACTTCAAAAGGAGACTCACATAATACAAATCAAAATGTTGTAATAAAAATTGAAGGCAATCAGAATGGCTGGGTGAAAGGAGATAATGATGTTTCTTCCGGGATAAGTACTCCGGCTTTAGGAAATGAGAATGTCAGTTTTAATGCAACTTCCGAAGGAATATATGTCACAATTAACAAAGGCACAAATAAAATAAAATTATTTGCACTTACCGGACAATTACTATTAGACGGCGACTTAAAGCAAGGTCGTTTCTTTATTCCAACCCGAACAGGAATTTATTTTATGAAAATAAATAACAAAAGCTACAAAGTTATTTGTAGATAAAAACCACCCTCTAAACAAACTTATTCATATGCTCAAACATCTCGTTTTTTTTAGTTTAGCCGAGAATGCCGAAGGAAAAACAAAAGCTGAACATGCTGAATTAATTAAATTAGGATTAGAAAATCTTAAGAATCTAATTCCTGAAATAATTCATATTGAAGTTGGTATAAACTGCCCGAATGCTCCCAAAACAGATTACGACATTGCATTATATTCCGAATTCGACAGTTTTGAAACACTCGATATTTATCAGAATCATCGTGAACATAAGCGTGTTGCATCTTATATTGGTAAAGTCAGAACTTCTCGTGCCGCTGTTGATTATGAAGTTTAATATACTTCTTTACTTTAAGTAAAATCAACATTTAGCTAAGTTGTTTATTTTAAGTATCTTACATTTAACCATATTATTTTAATGGTCAATATTTTTATTAATTAAAAAATATTTGACCATTATTGTTTTATATTCAAAAAATATAATTATTTTTACATCAAATTAACAACTTATTTATTAATCTTTTAAAATCTAAGATTTATGTCTGTAAACAAAGTTATTTTAGTTGGAAATGTAGGGAAAGATCCCGAAGTTCGTTATTTGGATAAGAATGTGGCTGTAGCAAATTTTTCACTTGCAACCACTGATAGAGCTTACACAACTCAAAATGGAGTACAAGTTCCCGAACGTACTGAATGGCACAATATTGTGGCTTGGAGAAGTTTGGCAGAAATGACCGAAAAATATGTTAGAAAAGGAACTCAACTTTACATTGAAGGTAAAATTCAAACCCGTTCGTGGGAAAAAGATGGAATCAAACGGTACTCCACGGAAATTTATGCAGACACAATTCAATTATTAGGTAAGAAACCCGAATCAACCGATGCACTTAGTGCAGTAGCTGCACCACCTGCAGATGCCATTCAAGCACCTCCTCATGTTGAAGATGATCTGCCATTTTGATTTCTTTTTTCGATAAAGTTTATGAAAGAGGCTGTATCAAAAAGTGATGCAGCCTCTTTTTTTCTCTTTCTGAATTATCGGTTTATTCAATACTTAACAATCGACCGGTTTGTTGATCAATCCTTACTTTAAGATTGGGTTGTTTAAATATACTTTCGGGCAATGGAACGGTTTTTCCAAATTGAGAGACAAAAAATTCATTACTGTATAAAGTATTTATTCCATCACTTATTGAAATCTGGGTTGAAGCCGGTAAAATGTAGAAAAGTGACTGTTCTTCGTGTTTAGCTTTCGAGTCAGCATGAGAAACAGGGATGATTACCGGTACAATATTAATATAATAAGGTACACCACTTAAATCATCCGAAGCGACAATTCCTTTGAATGCTGATAAACGGAACAAAACCAGATCGTTAATGGCTGAAGTGGGAGTAATAACTATATTTTGGGTTTGAGTTTCGGTTATTGTTTTGCCTAAAAAAAGTTCTGTCAGTTCGCGTTCCATTTTGTATTGACCGTCAAGCATAGATTTAAAAGAATCACCATCGGCAGGCATTTTTTCAACATCGGCAGTGAGTAAACTCAATCTGCTTTCGCGAATACGGTAAATTTGTTTTGCCACACCTTCGGCTAATTTTGCTTCGGAGCCTGCCATCATATATTCTTCGCCAAGGGGGAGCAATGCATCGGTTTTTGAAACATCTTTTGTTGTCAATCCAACAGTTTTTTCAGAAACTTTTTCAAGTTCACAAATTACATTTACACCACATAAAATTCCCTGTGAATTTACCGACAAACGGGTTGTATGAATGGATTTTTCGGGGATATATGAATATGTCCTGTTAGGATCAGGCAACGAACGTGTTTTTATTTTTATACTTTTCAGTCGAAAACTCGTTTTTTCTTCTGTAATTACTTTCTTTGTAGCTAAATAACGTTCAGAATAACGATAAAAAACACCCGGTTTTTGAGTTGTTTTTTCAGTTTTGATTTCAATACAAAATTCTGTTTTTGGTAATGAATATACAATCGCCGGTTCTCCTTTGTTCAGAGAAAAGGATGTTTGTGACTTAACCGGCAAGCTAAGCACAAATAATGCTGAAAATAAAATTAGGTTTTTCATTGCAACTTGTTTGTTAACAATCATTTTTTACTCTTTGCTTTGGCTTTCGGCTTAATTACCGCAGCTTTTCTTCCAAATGCTTTCTTTTTAGCGCCGGCTTCGGGTTGAGCTGCCATCAATTCCTGACATCTTTCGAGCGTAAGCATTGCTGGATCAGTTCCTTTTGGAATTTTGTAATTCACTTTATCGCAGGTAAAATAAGGTCCGAATCGACCATTCAACACCTGAATTTCGGCATTTTCACCTAAGGTTTGGATAATTCTGTTCTTTTCTACTTCACGCTTTTCTTCTATAATTTCTATAGCACGTTCAGTTGTAACTTCCATCGGATCGTCAGTCTTTGGCAACGAATAGAATGATACATCGTGGCGGATATAGGGACCGAAACGACCAATAGCCACCGTCATCACTTTCCCTTCGAATTCACCAATCTGACGAGGTAATTTGAATAAATCCAACGCTTCATCCAACGTGATACTTTCGATAGATTGTTCTTTCCGAAGTGACGCGAATAAGGGTTTTTCTTCTTCTTCGGAAGTACCAATTTGAGCCAACGGACCGTATTTACCAAGTTTAACCGAAAGTTGGCGACCACTAGTTGGGTCTATACCAAGAATCCGCTCACCAACTTGACGTTCTGAGTTTTTCATTGTGTCTTCTACAATCGGATGGAATTTTTTGTAGAACTTATCTATCGATTTTGTCCATTTTATTTTTCCATCTGCAATCGAATCGAATTCTTTTTCCACATCAGCCGTGAAATTGTAATTTAAAATCGTTGGAAAATATTCAGTCAAAAAGTCATTTACCACCGTACCAATATCGGTCGGGAACAGTTTTGATTTCTCGGCACCGGCATTTTCTTCTTTTATTTTATCGGTAATTTTTCCTACTTTCAGTTTCAATACATTGTATTCGCGTTTCTCAGCCGGACGATCACCTTTTTCGACATACGAACGGTTTTGAATGGTCGAGATAGTCGGTGCATAAGTGGAAGGACGACCGATTCCAAGTTCTTCCATTTTGCGCACCAGACTGGCTTCACCATAACGTGGTGGTTTTTGCGAGAAACGTTCCTGAGCCACAATTTCTGTTGTCAAAAGTTTTTCGCCGTTTTTCATTGCCGGTAATAAGGATTCTTTTTCTGAATCCACTTCGTCATCAGTCGATTCCATATAAACTTTCAGAAAACCGTCGAAAACAATCACTTCGCCCGAAGCCACAAACTGATGCTGACTACCTGAAACATTGATATAAATAGACGTTTTTTCCAGTTCGGCATCAGCCATTTGCGAAGCAATGGTGCGTTTCCAGATTAATTCGTACAAGCGTTTTTCCTGTACAGTACCTTCCACGGTGTGAGTATTCATGTAACTCGGACGTATGGCCTCGTGGGCTTCCTGTGCACCTTTAGTTTTGTTGTTAAACTTGCGAATATGCACATATTTTTGACCTGCCATGCTGATAATCTCCACTTTGGAAGCACCTAAAGCCAAATTGGACAGATTTACCGAGTCGGTACGCATGTAGGTTATTTTCCCTGCTTCGTACAGTCTTTGCGCCACCTGCATAGTTTGTGCCACCGAAAAGCCCAGTTTACGGGCAGCTTCCTGTTGTAGTGTGGAAGTGGTAAAAGGTGGAGCCGGAGATTTTTTAGCCGGTTTGGTAATTATATCGTCAATGCTGAATTGAGCATTTTTGCATGTTTCAAGGAATGCCAGTGCTTCTACTTTGATAGCAAATCGCTGTTGAAGTTCAGCTTTCAGTTCAACAGTTTTGCCATTTGCATCCACAGAACTAAATACTGCGTTGACACGATAGGATGCTTCAGGAACAAATTGATTGATTTCTCGTTCACGGTCCACAATCAGACGCACAGCTACCGACTGAACCCGACCTGCTGAAAGGGATGGACGAACTTTACGCCACAGAATAGGTGATAATTCAAACCCGACAATACGGTCCAACACCCGGCGGGCTTGTTGTGCATCTACCAGATTTACATCAATATCACGTGGGTTTTCGATGGCATGAAGTATGGCATCTTTCGTAATTTCGTGGAAAACAATGCGACGGGTAGAATCTTTTTTTAGTTTCAGCTCTTCGTACAAATGCCAGGCAATGGCTTCTCCTTCGCGGTCTTCATCGGAAGCGAGCCAAACAATTTCGGCATCTTTACTTGCCTTTTTTAACTCTGACACCGTTTTCTTCTTGTCAGCAGAAACTACGTATTGTGGTTGATAGTTATTTTCGAAATCAATACCAATTCCTTTTTCGGCTAAATCACGAATGTGCCCGAAACTGGACATGACCTGATAATCTTTTCCAAGAAATTTTTCAATGGTTTTAGCTTTGGCAGGTGACTCTACTATGACAAGATTTTTAGACATACAGATTAATTTAAAATAATTGAGTGAATGTTACTTTTTGTTTTACCAAGAACAACCTTTTTTTATTAATTAAAATCAAAGGATTTACAATATAAATGTAAAAGGATTTATGAAATTGGGTGCAAAATAACAAAAACAAGTTGGTACAAGCCAAATTTTCAGTACATTATTTTTGTTTTTTATTGTTTTTGTTGGGAAAATTCTATTAAAAGTTGATGTTCTGAGTAAACTTTTTACAAAAATCAAAGCGAAAGCCATACTCTAATTAGAAAAGCATTGCGTTAAATATATAATACCTGAAATCGTGAGAGCAAAATACTGCATCTGTTTGAAATCTGTTGAGACGATTAAAGATGATATTTTCAAAATCACGACTCTGAATTTTTAAATTATATATCACTTGGCTTAAATTCAGTTGATTTTAGATAAATAATCATTCACACCGACACAAATTTTTTGTTGATTTTTTGGAAAACACTTTGTTTTAGTGAATAATTGTGTAATTTTGACAAATAATAAACTTAGAAATCAATAACATTATGAAAACTAAAAAACACTTTCTATTAGCTGTATTTTTTTTCTTTTGTTTTTCAGGTTTTTCTCAAGACCATTTAAAATTTAAAGGAATACCAATAAATGGTACGATTGCCAACTTTGTTAATGAATTGTCAAAACAAGATTATATTATTACAAATACGGCAATTGACAGTATTACTTTAAAAGGTACATTTGTTGGGGAACTAAGTAGGATTGTTGTGGAAGCTGGAAGAGCTGGAAATTTATTATACAAAGTTACTGTTTATTTGCCTCCAAGAGATAATTGGATGTCTTTGACTAAAAGGTACGATGAAATTCTAAAAGAAATGACAATTAAATATAGAAAAAGTACACCATTCTATTATTTCTTTGAACCATATTATAATGGTGATGGAAAAGAGATGGAAGCCTTGTCGAGGGGAAAGATAACTTTTACGGATTTTTGGACTAATAATTCTGGGGGAGAAATATTATCTATAATAGAATCAAAAGAAATATCTATAGAATATGAAGATGATTTGAATAGGAAAATTATAGAAACTGACAAGAAAAATATAATTAACAAGGATATATAATCATTGTATTACATCTTTTAGTGTGAATTTAAAGGAAGAAATTTGAGCAAAAACAGAAAATGTTCCAGTAATGTTCCAGTAATAAATTTTAAAACCCCCACAATCCTTTGATTATGAGGGTTTTTTCACTAATTAATCGTACCCGAAGCGGGACTTGAACCCGCACAGCCGTGAAGCCAAAGGATTTTAAGTCCTTCGTGTCTACCATTCCACCATCCGGGCAGAATACGACAAATACCCTTATTTAACCTAAAAGAAGCCAAAGGATTTTAAGTCCTTAGTGCCTGCCTGCGGTAGGCAGGTCTACCATTCCACCATCCGGGCAGGGTACTTGAGCGAAAAACGGGACTCGAACCCGCGACCCCGACCTTGGCAAGGTCGTGCTCTACCAACTGAGCTATTTTCGCAATTATTTGTCTTTTATCTTGATTCTTGGCTCTTGAATCGGAAGAAACTTTTCTCTCAAAGCGGCTGCAAAGATACGTTATTTTTTTAATTTCCGAAATTTTTTGGCAGAAAAATATTGGCAAATCTTTTTCTTGCAATAGATTTTGGAGTGGCAAGTGATTGATCGATGTGAGGTAAGTTAGCAGAGAAATTGCCTTTTAATTCTAATTTATCATCCGTTTTAAAATCACAAGCAATGCTATAAGTATTTCCAAATCTGATTGCGGTAAGAGTCCCGCCGGTAATAAGTTTGAGCGTTGATCTGGCAGAATTTACTTCGTAATATGAAATATACGCACCGATTGGGTAAACTTCATTATCAACCGTATCATTCTTTCCGGGAGAAACCGTAAATGGCAACCCACTATCGCTTATGGTATAAGTTCCATTCGGAAGTAATGTGTCAGTTGGGGCTATAAAAACATCTTCCAGAAACAAATATTGACCTACACCAACCAAACTTCCTATATCATTGATTTTCAATGAATCAGAAAATAGAGACAATGATATGACATTGTCATTATTGCCATAATCGGCATAATAAGCTCCGTAAAACTCAGCATAACCCCAACTATAAGTTGGATTTGTATTGTAAACATAAGGAGGATTAGGTTGTACTCCAACACAGGAAGCCAACAATCCGGCAAGTAATATTATCGACAAATTATGATTTTTCATTGAAAAAAAATCTGTTTTGAGTTTATTTTTTTAATAACGAAAATAAAGTTGTGATGTTATACGGCTATTCAATTAACAATAATTTTATTCAACCAAATTTTCTTTTATCCGAATATAACGTACCGGATAATATGCCGCCAAAAATCCCATAAACAAAACGGTTATAAATACCAAAAATATATCCAATGTATTGGTTACTACAGGATAAGCATCAACCACATAACCGGTTCCAAGTTTCAGTAGCCCAAAATATTGTTGCATCAGACAAAGTAACGTTCCTAAACAAATGCCAATCAACGCTCCTACACCGGATATCATCCAACCTTCAAAAAGAAAAATGCGCTTAATTAATTGATTGTTAGCACCCAAATTCCTTAAAGTTTGTATGTCAGCTTTTTTATCAATAATCAACATAGATAACGACCCAATAATATTAAAGCTGGCTATCAGTAATATAAAACAGAGAATCAGGTAAGTTATCCATTTCTCAATTTTCATGATTTTGAAGAAACTTTCCTGCTGTTCGTAGCGGTTCTTAACTTGAAAACGATCACCAAGCAAAGTTTGGATTTGCTTTTGAATTTCGGATTGCTTTACACCTTTTGCCAATTTCAATTCCACAGCCGACACAGTTGATTTTTCATATTCAAATAAATTACGGGCTAAATCAATGGAAACCAACACATAATGATCGTCGTATTGCAACTGCTTGACTGAAAAAATTCCTGAGACAAATGTTCCGATCTGATTAAAGCTATTTTCGGGTCGGAGCAAATTAATTTTCGAGGTTCGTTTTGGTGCATAAATGTAAAGCGGATCAATAAAATGCGTTCCAAGCCCGAGAATACTCGCTACACCAACTCCGGGAACAGCCCGTTGAAAAGCACCGTCAAAAAGTACAAATCTTCCGTCGTACATGATGCTGTCGATGCGCGTCATTTTTTCAAAATCTTTGCTGACACCTTTGATGGTTGCCGGCATTTGTTTGTCTTTAAAGCGTAACAAAGCATTTTCTTCCACCACTTCGGTGAAATAAGCAACTGATTTCATTTTATGTAATTCATTGAATTCCTTTGAATTAACATCAAATGTTTTGCCATGTGTCAACGTAATTTTCAAATCAGGATCGAAAGCCGAGAACATATCCGAAATAAGCGTTTCAAAACCATTGAACACAGACAAAACACAAACCAACGCCATCGTTCCAATAGCCACACCTGCCGCCGAAATACCGGAAATGATATTGATGGCATTGTGTGATTTTTTTGAAAACAAATAGCGTCGGGCTATCCTGAACGAAAAAGATAGTCCTCGAAATTTGTTGTGTGTTGATGTGTTTTGATTTGGCATCGTAAATTAGAGTGCTAATCCAATTCAATAACTTCACCCTCTTTTAAAGGCGATGGCGGATCGCTTTTCAATAAATTATCTATATTTTCCAAATAATCCAACGAATCGTCCACATGAAAAAAAAGTTCAGGTACAATGCGTAATTGGTGCCGAACACGTTTGCCCAAATCGAAACGGATGGCTCTGGTGTCGGCGTAAATATGTTCTAAAACCGCCTTAGCTTTTTCACTTGGGAAAATGCTCAAATGCGTGCGGGCAATTCCCAAATCGGGACTTACACGAACAGTGGTTACGGTAATCAAAGTGCCGTGTAATTGGCGGGCATACAACAAAAAGATTTCTCCCAATTCTTTCTGCAACATACGCGATATTTTTTGTTGTCTGGTTGTTTCCATAGTTTTAGTTTTTATCCCTAATCCCAAAAGTTGGAATTAAAGCATTGGTTAATTATTAGCAAATTAGCATATTGTCCAATTAGCACATTTTTATATTTTCCACTCAAACCCATCCTTAGTATCTTTAATTTCAAATCCAAGAGCCGTGAGTTTATTGCGGATTTTGTCGCTGGTTGTCCAGTCTTTATTTCGCTTTGCTTCCAATCGCAAATTCAACAGTAAATCTATCGCTTTCTTGTAAGCTTCTAATCCATTAGATGTTTCATTTTCAGTTCTTAAACCAAGTAAATCTACTAAATAAAGTTTGAAAACACTTATTAGCTCATTTAGATCCTCTTCAGAAATCATCTGAAATTCTAAATAAATAGTAGCTATTAACGGCAATGCGTTAAAAAGATGAGATATTACAATTGGAGTATTGAAATCATCACACATAGCTTTCTCACATTTAGCTCTAAGATCTGAAATGTCAATAGTTGACTTAGAAGATGGAACCAGTTTTTGCAAGCGGGCATAACCTTCCATCAAGCGGCTCAAGCCTTTTTCTGATGCTTCCAAAGCTGCGCTGCTGAAATCAACCGTGCTGCGATAATGCGCTTGGAGAATAAAAAAACGAACCGTCATTGGGCTAAATGGGTGCGTGAGCAACGCATGATTTCCGGAGAAAAATTCTTCCAAGGTTATGAAATTGCCCAACGATTTTCCCATTTTCTGACCACCAATGGTAATCATATTGTTGTGCATCCAATATTTCACCGAATCTTTGCCCAAACCGGCTTTGTTCTGAGCAATTTCACATTCGTGGTGCGGAAACATTAAATCCATTCCACCGCCGTGAATATCAAATTGTTCGCCAAGATATTTTGTTCCCATAGCCGAACATTCGAGGTGCCATCCGGGAAAACCTTCGCTCCAGGGCGATTTCCAACGCATGATATGCTCCGGTGAAGCTTTTTTCCACAAGGCAAAATCCACGCTTCGACGTTTTTCTGATTGTCCTTCCAAATCGCGGGTTGATTCCAACATATCTTCAATATTTCGACCGGAAAGTTTGCCGTAATGGTTTGATTGATTGTATTTTTCCACATCAAAATAAACCGACCCTTGACTTTCGTAAGCAAAACCGGCATCCAATATTTTTTGTACAAAATCAATTTGTTCCATAATGTGACCCGAAGCATGTGGCTCGATGCTGGGTGGCAAAACGTTCAAGGCTTCCATGGCTTTGTGGTAGCGATTTGTGTAATACTGAACCACTTCCATTGGCTCCAATTCATCCAGTCGAGCTTTTTTGGCTATTTTATCTTCGCCGCTGTCGGCATCATTTTCCAAATGACCGACATCCGTTATATTTCGTACATATCGGACTTTATATCCTAAATGAAGAAGGTAACGAAACACAACATCGAAGGTAATGGCAGGTCGCGCATGACCTAAATGAGCATCGCCGTAAACCGTTGGTCCGCAAACGTACATTCCTACCTTGTTCTCGTGTATTGATACGAACAATTCTTTTTTGCGACTTAATGTGTTGTAAATATATAGTTTGTGTTCCATAATTATCAGTTACAAGAATTTAGTTACGAGTAATTGCTGTATTTAAAAATTAATTTATTATCTCTCCTGCCCACAATCGTTCTAAAAAAACTTTCCATGGGAGAATCAGAATATTATCCACCAATCGCGGAAGCGGATCGTTGCTAATAAGTATACTTTTTTTCACATCATATTCTTCGGAAAAAGCTTTCAATCCTTTCAAATGCCGGACATTAGCTTGTTCGGTCGATTTTACTTCTATCGCCACTTCGTTGTCGCCCAACACAAAGTCAATTTCCAGTTGCGATGCTGTACGCCAATAATAAATTGGATAATTCTTTTCGGAATATTTGCTGTGAGCATAAATTTCTTGATAAATAAAGTGCTCAAAAGCTTTTCCGAAAAGCTCCGTTCCTTTTTCAATCCGACTTCGGTTCAACAAAAAGTTGGTTATTCCAACGTCGAACAAATAAAACTTGGGTGCAGTGATAACTCTTCGTTTCGGTCTTTTTTGAAATGAAGGTAAATATCTGCCAATCAATGTATCTTCCAAAATCTGAAAATATTCTTTTATTGTTGTAGCACTCACTCCGCAATCAGAAGCAATATTGGCATAATTTACCATTTCGCCGTTTGTAAGAGCAGCTACTTCGAGAAACCTCGAAAAAGAACTTACATTCCGAATTCGTGCCTCAGCTACTATTTCATCACGTAAATAACTTCCAATATAAGCAGAAATTAATTTACTTGGATTTTTTGCATCATAATGTTTAGGTAATAACCCATTATTAAGAGCCTTTAATAAATCAAAATCCGGAATCTCTACACTTATCAATGGGTAAAGTTCATATCTCAAAGCCCTGCCACCAAGCAAATTTGCTCCTGAACGTAAGATCTTTCGTGGACTAGAACCACACATGATAAAACGAACATTGTGATTTGATATCAACCAATGTACTTCATTCAATAATGTAGGAATTCGCTGAATTTCGTCAATTATTACAGGCGAAACCGAAAGATTTGCTAAAATGGTTTCACGGAGAATTTCAGGATTTTTATTTAGTTTTTCATATTCATTCGAAAGTAACAAATCGAACCAAAGTGCATTAGGGAAAAGCTCTTTTAAAAGTGTGCTTTTCCCTGTTTGTCGAGCTCCCCACAAAAATAAACTCTCGTTTTCCGCTCCCTCAAATATTTGTCTTCTTGAATACATAAAACCTTGTCAAATCTTATAAAATATCATGATAATCTAAAGTTCATCTTTGGTTTGTCATGATAATACAAAGTATAAATCCAATGCAAAGATACTAAATATATTGTAATAGAGAAAATTACATACAAATATTGCAACCTACACAATTCCCCGTTTTTTTTTCAAATTTTCGTACGCTTCATTAATCGAACGGAATTTTTCGGTGGCCGATTTTTTCACTTCGTCGCCCAAATCATTTACTTTGTCTGGATGATATTTCATTGCCATGCGGCGATAAGCTTTTTTAATTTCTTCGTCGGTTGCGGATGATTCAATTTCGAGTGATTTGTA
Organism: Paludibacter sp.; assembly: GCA_017882285.1. Taxonomy (GTDB): domain Bacteria; phylum Bacteroidota; class Bacteroidia; order Bacteroidales; family Paludibacteraceae; genus Paludibacter. Next base: position 23,585 of record JADGPS010000002.1, read on the forward strand.
AGCCCAATCACGGTCAACCTGTTTCATGTAAGGTGCCTTGATTGATTCAAAGTCAAGCCGATCAATGTGGAAAATATTGGCAATCCGCTGAATGGTAGCCAATTCCGAAGAAACAACTTCCCCATCGGCATAAGCAATATTAAAAAGCAAATGAAGCAGTTCCAGTTTCGACGAATAATTCATATACTGACCAATTTGTGTGGCAACTTCAGTTTCGTCAATTGGCTGATCCAAAAGATTTTTGAGAATTTGCAGTGCTTCCAACGCGCCTTGTTCGCCAAAATTGGCAACCAAAAACTTTTTCACTACTGCCAGTTCAGCTTTGTCAACACGTCCGTCGGCTTTCATTATACAAGCCATTAAAACGAGCAAACTCATCTTGAAATCACCTTCTGTTGTGCGATTTGGGACCAAAGTGTGAGTTGAAGTTAATATTTGAGTGCCATCGAACATCGAACCCAATGCAAAACCTATTAATGCACCGATTGGTCCTCCTAACACAAAACCGAGTCCTCCACCGATAAACTTCCCGTAACTTCCCATAACGACTTTTTTTGAAATGATTTTAGGACAACAAAGATACGAAAAATCGCTTTGAAAATGTGCTAATTTTAAAATCTAAAATTTAAAACAGAAATTGCTGTATCCGGAATGAATATTGCACTTTTTTGTTAAAATTCTCTTTTAAATTATTCTTCCAATTTCTCCAGCAACAATTTCACACCTTTTTCCACATTCTGTGTTTTGTTGAGGGTTTTGAATAAAAACAGCTACTTTTTTAATGTCATTTATTGAGCATTATTTACGATATCAAAAATCAACATTTAATGTTATCCAATATAAGTATATAGTTTAACGAAGTATCTTGTTTGAAATCTGACTAATAACTAAATCCCAACTTTGTCAATCCCGTTTGCACCTGTGTGTTTTGCATAAACAGGTTCCAAAGTAATCCGGTGCGGTAGTTTTCAATCATCACCACGATAGGCCATGATCGATGGCTATTTATTTGCTGGAATTAAATATTTTAGGTAATTGCCAAATCAAAAAAACCGCAACTGAAAAACAATTGCGGTTTTTTAATCTAAAAATTTATTCAATATTTAATCTTTTTCAAGCTAACTTGTACTTTACAATAGTAAATCGATGATTCTATATATTTTATTTTACTGCAACTTTTGAGTTTCCTAAGGTTGTATTTACAATATAAATTCCTTTTTCAATTGAAACCCGAAGTTTTCCATCATTAGCCAACCCTTCAGCTACCGTTTTTCCAGCGAGGTCAAAAACACGGACGTTACCTACGTAATCAGGAATTTGAATTTCACCGTTTGCATAGAATGCAGATATATATTTTTGAACTGTAGGTGTGAATATACCTGTTGTAGAAACAGTAATAAAATTTATTTCATCTAAATATATTGTATGTTCTGCATTATCAATTGCATTTTGTGAGAAGAATACACCATGAACCAAGTCTTTAGCTGTAAAAGTTGCATCGGCAGCCCAAATGTCAGCAAGTGGGATAGTTACTTCTGTCCAGGTGTTAGCAGCCAAGTCAGCTGTCAGGTAATTTCCTACTTGCACTTTGCCGCTATGATTAGGAGTGCCTGAAGCTGATTCAAAATAAAGATTAGGCAATGCTGTTTTAGCTAATGCGACAGGAGAGTTTACCCAAAAATCAAGATCAGTTCTGGTTGTTAAATCATAAACAGTCCATCCAATAGCTGCAACCATACCCATCCAGTCACCACCTGTCGTCGATTTCCAGTCTAATTTCAACGCATTAGTTCCTGAATAAACAGGTGAAGAAACAACAGGATATTTATCTCCTGGATCTGATGAAGTAGGATCCCAATTTACAGCAACCACAGTACTTGGGGCAGTTTGGTTTATCCAACTTGTGTCGTAAAAACGGTTATCTCCGCTATCATGAAATAAAGTCGAGATGTTTACAAACGTGAATTCATCCAAATACATAATGTGTTCAACATTATCTGTAGCATTTTGTGAGAAAAATACACTATGCACTAAGCCTTTCGATGTAAATGTAGCATCTGCCGCCCAAATATCAGCAAGTGGGATTGTTATTTCAGTCCAGGTATTTGCTGCTAAATCGGTTTTCAAATAATTCCCTAAATCAACTTTTCCTGAAATATTTGGAGTGCCTGAAGTTGCTTCAAAATAAACATTTGGAAGAGCTGTTTTAGCTATCGCTACAGGAGAATTTACCCAGAATTTCAAGTGAGTCATGGTTGTCAAATCGAAAACTTTCCAACCTATGGAAGCTACCATTCCCTTCCAATCACCAGCGGTAACGGATTTCCAATCAAGTTTTAACGCATTTGTTCCGGCTTTTACCGGTGAAGTTACAACAGGGAATTTATCTCCCGGATCAGATGACGTAGGATCCCAATTTACTGTAGCCACTGTACTAGGAGCGGTCTGATTAATCCAACTTGTGTCATAAAAACGGTTATCTGCACTATTATCAAACAAAGTAAGCGATGTAGGAGCAGGAGTGATAGAAGGGTTATAGATAACCGTAATATCATCAATATAACATTTTGCTGTTGGATCAACTGGGGTGTTAAAATCAGGTTGAAATCCTAACACTGAAATGTTCAGAACTCCATTTGCAGTTAAATCATATACCATAGTTTCCCATTCATTCGTTTTAGAAGCAAGAGTTACAGGCAAAAATTCCTTTGTAACAGCACCTTCACAATGAATACGAAGTTGTGAAGTCGCATTTGAACGCATATACTTAACTTCAATGCGAGCATAACCTTTTGGAATTGGGTTTGTTAATATAGACCAAAAGCCAGCCCAATTTTGGTTATCAACTCCTAAATCATATCGATCCCATTCCCATGCCTTATTACTGGTGTTAATTCCTGTTTTTACGGGATTATTGACCACCATGTAATCAAAACTTGCCGGCGGGTTACCATGGATTTCAGTGGTAAAATTCACCAATCCGTTTTCAAAATCGTCGAGCACAAAAGTTGCCAATTGTGCATACGTGCTGACACTTACAAATAGTGCCAATGCAAAAGAAAAGAGTAGCTTTTTCATGATTGTAAAAAATTAAATTGTTAGTAAAAATAATTATTGATAATAAAAAATTGTTTTGTTGATTATCGCAATCGTACAATTAAAGGATATTCCCTGCCGTTAGGAGTTTTCATTTTAATTGTATATTGTTTTCCGTTTAATATTTTAGAACTTTTAAATGCAAATATATTTTCACCCGAGGTGGCATTCAATATTGTATCCACTATTAGAACATTAGAGCTACTTGTTATTTTAAAAGTAGTGTTACCCGCTGAACTTACTATATAATTTAGTTCAAATACTTCCCTGTCGGGATGGCGCATCATGTCAAATTCGTGGGTTACCGTATTGGTTACAGCTAAATTGAATCCTTCCTGATAATCGGGTTGAACCTTTACACCTGCCAACAGTAAGCCGGCTTTTACATGTTCATTTTTCATCATCAGGTTCCAGATAAGCCCGGATCGATAATTTTCCATCATTACCACTATAGGACCTTCGTCAATAGCTAATTCTTTCTTTTCAGAAGTACTGGTTTGAGGACAATAGGCATCGGCAAATCCGTAAGTTCCTTGTGCCAGTGTGTTTTTTGCTAATTGTAAAAGAACCTGAGTACTATAGAACGGTGTATAAGGATAAGAACCTAATGCTGCTGTCGGTGCAATTACTCCATCATCGTTTAATGGTGAGCGTGCAAGATAATTCCATGCCGGAAGCTTTGCTCCGGAACAAGCAGTCAATCCCCAGTTGTTTTCATCATACTTGTAAGTTGCTGGTGCTTCTACAAGGCAATAATTGCGATTTATCATGGTATGCGCCACGTTTTGTTTCCAATAATTTACATACTGATCTTCAATCTTTCGGGGATCGAGACCCAAAAATGAATAGTGAGCAAAAAACAATGGTCCGCCTTTATCTTCACCCAACGGAAGTAAATAGCCATAATCAGATCTGTCAATATTATAAATTCCATTATTGTTGAGCCAACCTTGTGTATAAGTATCGGAAGAAATATTGTGTGGTGACGGAGCTGCCAAAGCCATTATATAACAAATCCACGCCTCATTCCAACCACCGAACTGAAATGCCAACCGGTTTTCCTGAGAATACCAGATCCAGTTTAATCCTGTACCAGTACCCGCATAAAATTTCCAATTAATTGTATCCCAAAATGATGCAACTGAATCCCGGATTTCAGTTTCCACAGTTGAATTGGCTGTATAGTACTCCGAAGCAGTAAGCAGACCGGCTATCATAAACGAAGTTTCAACCAAATCTCCTGCTTTGACCTGATCGCCAAAAGGTGTTGAAAGTCCATCGGGAGTATACCAATGGGACCAGACTCCTTTAAATCGCTCGGCCTGACCAAGAAAACGCACTATTTTTTGTGTACGTTCAGCTGCTTGTGTGTGGGTTATCCAGCCACGTTCCGAACCCACGATGATAGCCATCAATCCAAATCCACTTCCACCAATGGTCACTACTCCACCATCATTACGATCGTTTCCTTCCAAAGCCAGTCCGCAAGGACTCGCACCATCCCAAAAATAATTGAATGTTTTATGTTGCCATTCTTCCAAAACTGGTCGTACTTTAGCCGGTGAGTAAGTTTCATCGTTCTTAATAACTACAACAGTTGGTACTTCAGGTTCCTTGCATGTTGAAAGAATGAAGATAAAAGAAAGTACTAACCACAAAGAACCCCCAGCCCCTAAAAGGGAGCTTAAGTTAGACTTAAATTTTAAAACATGATGTAAAAAACTGTTTTTCATAAATGGTAATTATTTGATCGATGCTAATCTAATTCCCCTTCAGGGGTCGGGGATTCTTAGTTTTTAATATCCGGGGTTTTGTATAATTACTCCGCTTGATCTGTCGATTTCAGTTTGCGGAATAGGGAAAAGTTCGTGTTTGCCAACCACAAAACCTGTAATGGCTGTCTTTGCTTCATCCCAACGCACTAAATCATAAAATCGTTCCCATTCCATTGCTAATTCAATCCGCCTTTCCTGATGTATTTTAGCCCGAAGTTCAGTTACATCAGTAGTAGATATTTTTGGTAAAACGCTGGCATTTCCTCCGCGGGCACGGGCACGAACCATTTCTAATTTATCTAATGCTTCGGTGGTATTTCCCAATTCGCAAGCTGCTTCAGCGTGCATAAGTAAAACATCGGCATAACGGATTAAACGAATATTCAACCAATATGCCTGAGGATCGGTAGAACGGTTATACAGACTTCTTTCAGCAAGACTTACATACGCTTTTTTGTTGAAGAATTTATTATAGCATGCCTGATCTGCTTTAATGGCTTTACCATCGAGTATATCGCCGGTAGCTATCACAGTTGCCGCTTTTCGAGGGTCACCGGCTTCATATGCACTCATCAATGCCAAACTGGGCGAGTTAAATCCCCAACCTAAATTTGGAATTCCCCGAATGCCCTGAATTTGACCAAACTGACTGCTCATGTCAATTTTCAATGAAGGTTTTTGATCACAATACACTTCAAAAACCGATTCAGAACCATACTCATTGGCCTCGGTAAACATATCGGCATAGGCAGTATTCAAATCATTATCGCCCGAAGTTATGATGGTTGTAGTTTGAGCTAATGCATCCGACCATTTCTTTTGATATAAATAAACTTTTGCCAATACAGCCCGGGCTGCATTTTGAGTCGCACGTCCCTGATTCCCACTACCATTCAATAAGACACGCGTAGGTAAATACGGAATTGCATACGTTAAGTCTTTCTCAATATTGCTCCAGATTTCTTCCCGCGTAGAACGAGCCGGGGATTTTTCAGTCTTTCCCAATACTTTATTTACATAAGGAACTCCCCCATAAGCTTGTGCAAGACGGAAATACATTACCGAACGCAAAAATAAAGCTTCGGCTGTGTAAGTATTTTTTGTTGATAAAGGCACAGAATCTGCAAGTGCCGAAATAAGGACAATTGCCTCATTTGTGTAGTAAATTGTATTGTAACAGCTGGTATAATAATCGGTAATAGGAACACTGCTAGCTGTATAACTTAATGTTTTGAATTGAGATATTTCGCCACCATCGCTGGGTGTACTTCCCTTTTCTACATCGGGTGTGGTATAATTATTCATTGCCAACCCCGACCATTGAAATGCCCAGCTTCTTAATGTTCCATATGCTTGCATTAATTTTGCTTCAACTAAAATCTTTCGATCTAAATGAGTAGTATCCGTGTAAGTTGTTGAATTCTCATACCCTTTAGGTGTTAAATTCAATAAATTATCCGTACAAGATATTCCTAAAAGAGTAACAGCTAAAAATAATATAGTCTTTTTCATTGTATTTATGATTAAAAATTAACTGATAAGCCTGCGGTAAATGTACTGGGAATAGGATAAGTACTGCCATTGTCGACACTTCCATTTAGAATATCCCCTCCAATTTCGGGAGTATAGCCGCTATTACTTTTGAAAGTAAATAAGTTTTGAGCATTTGCAAATACACGAAGTTTACCTACACCTATATATTTTAAGGTATTTGCTGGTAAATTATATCCTATCTGAATGGAACGAATTCGCAAATAAGCGCCACTTTCGAGCAAGTTTGTAGAGGGCAAAATGTTTTGACCTCGGGAAGTATCTAATAACGGTTCAAAATTGGAAGTGCCTTCGCCATGCCAACGATTCAGTGACGTAGAATAGAAATTAAATTGAGAATAGGTTGGCAGTTTTTTCACGTTAATAATCTGATTACCATATACTCCATTAAAATCAATACTTAAGTCAAAATTTTCATAGCCTGTGTTCACACTGAATCCGTAGGTAAAAGTCGGAATAATTGTTCCAATAAAAGTACGATCCTTATCCGAGATTTTACCGTCACCATTTACATCTTTATACCTGATATCACCCGGTTTCGAAGTCCATGGAGCAGGATAATAATTGTTTATCTCCGTTTGATTCTGGAAAATTCCATCCTGAACATACCCATAAATGGCTCCCACGGGATGACCCACTGAAGTTAGATGGTAATTATCCGAAATAATATCCGAATTATCATTTCCCAAAGCAAGTACTTCGTTTTGAAGTGTTGCTCCGTTTACACTGACTCCGTATGTAAATTTTTCAATCTTATCACGCCAAGAAAGAATAAATTCCACACCACTATTTCTAACCGATCCGGCATTAGTAACTTTTAATGTGTTACCGTTCGATGCCGGTGGAATTACATGTGCCAACAGATCCGAAGTTGTTTTGGTAAAATATCCTAAATCCAATGATAGGCGATTGTCAAAGAGTTGACTTTCAAATCCGGCATCCAATCCTGTTACCACTTCCCAATGTAAATTTTCATCTACCAGATAATCATAAGTAGGTAAATAATAGGTAGTTCCATTGACCATTACTTGTTGACCTTTCGGATAAATTCTTGGATAATTCAAGAAACTTCCTATTTTATCATTACCAAGCATACCCCACGAGCTCTTTATTTTCATATAATTAAGCACATCTTTCATTCCGCTCATAAAATCTTCATCGGTAATCACCCAACCCAACCCAATGGAAGGGAAATAGCCCCAACGATGCTTGGGTGAAAATTTAGAAGAACCATCTGCACGAAATGTAACCGATGCCAAATATTTATCAGCATACGAGTAATTAAGCCTGCCCAAATATGAAATAAATGCCTCAGCATCATACGAATCTGAATTGCCGGCAAAATTCGCGTTTCCCTGACTTAACATTTGGAGATCTGTTGGAATAATATGGGGATGAATATCACTTTCTAAAGAATCGGCAGTGGCACTGAATCCCAGGCTTTCCTGAATTCGGGCAGTATAACCTACCATCGCATTAATTTTGTGTGATCCAATTTTCTTGTTGTAATTTAAAATTAAATCTGCCTGATATTTACTATATTCAGTCTCACTGCGACTAAATTTATTAAAATCATTTTTGTAAGATGAAATTGATGTGGCATTATTAATATTGTATTGTGGAGTAAATACACTGCCGAGATTAATGCCAATATCTCCGTACCCTGTTGCTTTGAAAGTGAAATCTTTCAGAAATGAAATTTCGGCATATATATTTCCAACGGCACGATAGCCATAATTATTGGTGTTTCCTTTGTTTATTTCCATTACTGCTACCGGATTTGGCACGTCTTTCTGAATTCCGGGATTAGGTGTGTAATACGACGCTATATTATTCGGATTGTGATCTTCGATCGGAGAATAAGGCGAATAAGTCGGTAATGCCTGCACTGTATTTATTACACTTGCAGCCGCAGGGCTTGAATTCCAACGACTCAGGTTTACATTTCCACCCAGCTTCAACGCTTTTGAAACAATGTAATCGCCTGCCAAACGTCCATTAAAACGTTGATAATCATTATATTTTACAACTCCATCTTGTTTGAAATAGCCAATTGAGAAAACAGTACTTGCCTTATCATTAGAATTGCTGACCGTAATGCCATGATTCATAATCATTGCCGGACGGAATATATATGATTGCCAATTAGTTCCACCACCCAATAAATCGGGAACCCATTCAGCTGCTGCAGGATTAGCATTTTTAAGTTGTTCGTTGTATAACATGGTAAAATCAGATGCATTTGTGAGTTTTACTCTGTCGGCATCAAGTAACACCTGTGAACCCGCGTAACCATCGTAACTAACACTCAATTTGCCTTTATCAGCACGTTTGGTGGTAATAATAATAACCCCATTTGCACCCTGAACACCAAATATTGCCAGCGAAGATGGATCTTTTAATACTTCTATCGAAGTAATGTCATTTGGATTGACAAAGTCAATATTGTCGATAAACATTCCATCTACCACATACAATGGATTAGTTCCGGAAAGTACAGTGGCAACACCACGGAGATGTACTGTAGGGCTGGCACCGGCTTCACCACTGTTGGTCACCATTAATCCGGGAACTTTCCCCTGTAATCCTTTCACCGGATTATAATCAGGCGAATTTTTCAGGCTTTCGCCACTAATTGAAACAATAGAACCGGTCAGGTCGCGTTTGCGAGCCGTACCATAACCTACCACAACGACCTCTTCCAGTGATTCAGTGTTCGAAATCAGTTGAATCCGTAATTTGTTAGCATTTTGTATAACTAATGCCTGAGAAGAATAGCCTACATACGAAATTGCTAAAGTAGATCCTAATGGAGCAGAAATGGAAAATACACCGTCTATATTGGTGATTGTTCCTTTTTGAGTACCTTTTTGCATAACTGTTGCTCCAATCAGTGGCTCATTTGTTTTTTTATCAACAATTACACCTTCGATATTAATATTTTGTGCAAAAAGCGAAGTTGCGAAACTGAGTGCAACCACTAAAAGTAAAGTAATTTTTTTTCTCATGATATATTAGTATAAAGTTCTTAAAGCTCAAAGTTTATAAATTTTTTACGACTTATTGTCCACTGTTTTAAATCCCAGCTTTTGTAACCCTTTGTGAATCTCCGGATTGCTCATAAATAATTTCCAAAGCAAACCGCTACGGTAATTTTCAATCATAACGGCTATTGGTCCCTGATCTATTGCCAGATAACTATGAACAACCTGTTGTCCATCAACCAATCCGGCATTAAAAGCATCGTAAAAACCGTATTTTCCAAATAAAATGTTTCCTTTATTGTAGTAAAAGTGTCGAAGAGCATCCAACGATGCTTTAGGTGTATAAACTATTGATGACAAAGCTGCGGTTGGTGAAATTGTTCCATTTTCATCGTTTGTCCCCAAATCGTGCGAAGTATAACTATTTATGGGATCATCTGATGAGGTGAAACCCCAGCAATTTGCTCCATATTCAATGTGTTTTTTAGGATTATCAGTTGCATAAGCCACCTGTATTAAAGCATGTGCTTTGTTTCGTTCGAAATAGTTCGTGTGTTTGTCCGACAAACCATTCGGATTCAATCCTAAAAAAGAATAATGTGTAAAAAACAGAGGACCGCCGTACTCCATTCCCAAATCAAGCTTAATTCCGTAATAACTTTTTCCATTCAAATAGTAGCTTGAGTGTTTATAACAATTCTCATACACAGAACGTTCAATCGGATAGGTTGGTGATGAGGCTGCCAGAATATATGTTATCATGGTTTCATCAAAACCTGTAATGCGATGGTTCATTTTGAACCCGTAATTTTTCGACCAATGCCAGTAAAGTGCATCGGTACTTCCTTGTGTGTACCAGCTCCATTCAACAGTTTCCCAAAGTTGTGTAATGCGGTTCACCAATACTTGTTCTGTTGCGTTTCCATTTCGGAAGTATTCGCGGGCAGTCAATAAACCTTCTGTCATAAAAGCAGTTTCCACCAAATCACCGCCATCGTCAAATTGGCTGAAACTGAATACTTTTCCGGTTCCGGCATCATACCAATGCGCCCATGCACCATGAAAACGTTCGGCTTTTTCTAGGAAACTTACTATTTTTTCAATGGTTTTGAAAGCATCATTTCTGCTGAAATAATTCCGTTCGGCACCAGCAATCAAAGCCATAATACCAAATCCGGTTCCGCCGGTGGTAATAATATCGCCATTCACATCGTTGCTGCGTTCACGCGCCAAACCGGTTTGCGGTTGAGCAAAATCATAGAAATAACGGGTGGTATAGCGTTGAGTCATATCCAGTAAATCATCATCAGTGGCGGGACGAACGGCGACTGAAACTTCAAACTTTAAGGCGTCTTTACTATTGACAGATAAACCTTTTGGCAAAATACGATAAACGATGGTTTGTTCTTTTTGAACCTGTTTTTCAAAGAAATCCAGATACTGGTTTGAATTTGATTCGCCGGTTTTTACAAAATCTTTCCCGCCATTTTCGGAACGATAAATTTCATATACAAACCCAACGCGGTTTTCCCATGTCAATTCTGCATGAGCTGAATAACCAACACCTTTCAATTTTTTTGGCACGATATAATTCAACTTTTCAGCAACGCAACAGCCAAAAGTCAGAATTAAAACGAATAATACGATTATTTTTTTTAACATTTTTGGTTGTTTATCGATATTATCGATTCTTGATTTTAAATTTCAGATTGGCAAACTTGTAACTATATTATTATTTCAATTTAAATTCCGTTTCCTTCACTTCTCTCGAATTACCACCAATAAACAATTTGTAATCACCAGGTTCGGTTCCATAACTCATATCCAAGCGATGAAACGCCAGCATTCCCGGTGTAATAATGAATGTTACAACTTTACTTTCGCCCACTTTCAAAGCAATTTTTTCAAAACCTTTCAATTCTTTTACCGGACGTGTGACGCTTCCCACCAAATCACGAACATAACATTGAACAACTTCTTCGCCATCTTTGTCTCCGGTATTTGTTACATTTACCGAAGCTTTTAATTCCCCTTTTTCAGTCAGTTCGGTGGTCGAAAGTTTGATATCAGAATATGCAAAGGTGGTGTAACTCAATCCAAAACCGAACGGAAACAATGGATCATTCGGACAATCAATGTATCTCGATTTATATTTCGGATTAGGTAAATAAAGAGGTCGACCGGTATTTTTTTCATAATAGAAAATCGGCACTTGTCCCAGATTACGTGGGAAAGTCATGGTCAGTTTTCCTGCCGGATTGTATTCGCCAAAAAGAACATGGGTAATGGCTTTTCCACCCATTGTTCCCGGAAACCAGGTTTCGAGCATTGCATCAGCCAGTTCGCTTTCTTTCGATAAATCTAACGGACGACCGTTCATCAAGACCACCACTATCGGTTTGTTTAATGTTTTTAGTTTTTCAAGTAATTCTGTTTGAACACCGGGAATGCTTATGCTGGTTCGGCTTGTTGCTTCACCACTTAAATCCCAGCTTTCGCCAATTACCATTACAATTTTTGAAGCACGTTGCGCGGCAAGCATTGCAGCTGAAAATCCACTCCGGTCTGTACCGGAAGTTTTACAGCCTTTGGCATAGATTACATTTGCTTCGCCGTTATATATTTTCAGTTCATCCAATGTTGATTTCATAAAATTCCAATCACCTGCGGCTTTCCACGAACCAAGCAAATCGCGAGTTGAAGCTGCAAGTTGGCCTATAACCGCTATTTTTTCTCCTTTTTGCAATGGCAACGTATTGTTGTCGTTTTTCAATAAAACCATCGATTTTTTGGCTACATCAAAAGCTGCTTCCAAATGTGCTGGTGAATAAATTTCTCGTTTTTCCCTTGCCTCGTTACAATACCGGTAAGGATCGTCAAACAAACCGAGCATAAATTTCACTTTCAAAATCCGGCGGACGGCATCATCAATCATTTTTCCCGGAATTAATCCTTCTTCTACTTGTTTTTTCAGGTATTTGAAATATACTTCGCCCTGCATATCCATATCCACACCGGCTTTTACTGCCAACAAACCGGCATCGGCTTCGGTGGAAGCAACGCCGTGATTTACCATTTCATTAATGGACGTATAATCGGTTACAACAAATCCTTTGAATCCAAGTTTTGTACGTAAAATATCGGTAAGTAAATATTTACTTCCGCTGGCTGGAACGCCATCCAATTCATTAAATGACGACATAACACTCATTGCTCCGGCATCAATGGCAGCTTTGTAAGGTGGAAGATACATGTCGAGAAAAACACGTTCCGACATATCCACCGTATTGTAATCGCGACCGGCAAGGGGTGCTCCGTAGGCAGCAAAGTGTTTTACACAAGCTAAAATGGTAAGTGTGTCGGATAAGTCATCGCCCTGAAATCCATGAACGCGAGCAGCAGCAATTTTAGAACCCCAAAACGGATCTTCACCTGCTCCTTCAGAAACTCTTCCCCAACGTGGTTCAACTGAAATATCGCACATCGGAGCAAAAGTCCAGTTAATGCCGGAAGCAGCCGCTTCTGTGGCAGACACACGAGCCGATTTTTCAATGGCAGCCAGATCCCACGAGGTCGATTCTCCCAACGAAATGGGGAAAATAGTTTTGTGCCCGTGAATAACATCGTAACCAAACAAAAGCGGAATATGTAACCTTGATTCTTCGACAGCAATTTTTTGGAGTTTGCGAGTGTAAGCTGCCGTGTGTGCATTAAATATATTTCCACAATTTCCTTTTCGGATATCGTCTATATATCCTTTTTTGAGGGAAGGACCGGTAACATCCCAGTCGCTTGAGTACAAAACCATTTGACCGATTTTTTCATCCAGAGTCATTAACTTCATTACTGAATCGACTTTCTGTTCGATTTTCGATTCCTTATCCGATTTCCCTGACGAGGCACATGCGGTCAAGAGGGATGCCGCAATGAGTGCAAAGACAATATTTTTTTTCATAACAATATGATTTTTTTATATCCTTGAGAAAAGGCAACACTTCAAAGTAACGGAGATATTTTACTTAAAACAATTTTCTTGACCCAATTAGAACCCTACATGAAAAAAATGTCAAAAAAAGAAACCCTATTATAACCCTACAAAGGATTAAAATAGGGTTTTAATATATTGATTAATAGTTTGTTGTTAGTTTACCGGTTTTTAGAAAAAATTACTTGAATTCTATCAAAAAGATGGAAAATGAATGATTGAAGAGCTAATAAACAACATTTTCAATTGCGGACGCAATTGAAAATGTGCGATAAAACTTAGGTCATTGTACTAAAATCCGCTTTGAGAGCTGCTATTCGTCTTTTTGTTTACGTTCCAAAGGCACTATTCCTCCAGCCATTTCTCCAATAATGTTTACCAATTCGGTTCCTGCTGGAACCACTATTTTGGCATTTTTAGAGAGCGATACTTCAACGGCTTCCAATTTCCGTAATAATTGAGCATTTCCGATAAAATATTTATTTGCGGCATCATTTACCAATCGAATGGCTTCAGCATCACCTTCGGCATGTAAAATCTTTGATTGTTTATATCCTTCAGCTTCTTTAATTTTAGCCCTTTTTACTCCATCTGCAACCGTTTCGGCAGCAGTGGCTGAATCAATAGCTGCAATTTTTTCGTTTTCGGCTTTTACCACTTTATTCATGGTTTCCTGAACGTCTTTCGGCGGATCAATTTCTTTCAGTTCAGTCCGTACGATTTCGATGCCCCAACTTTGGGTTTCAAGATGCAAGGTATTATAAAGTTCGGCGTTGATTTTTCCACGTTCACTGTTGGCAGATTTAAGCGTAAGTGTGCCGATAATGTTACGAAGCGTTGTGCGCGCCAGATTCACAATCTGCCATTTGTAATTGTTGACGTTGTAGATGGCTCCTTTAACGCTATCTTCTTCGCTTTTCACCCGGAAATAAACCTGAGCATCCACGCTTGCATTCAGATTATCGTTCGTAATTATTTCCTGTGGATCGGCATTCACCATTTGTTCGGTTACATTTACAATGTAAATTTTATCAATCACAGGAATAATCCAATGAAAGCCGGGATTTGCAAATTTGTTGTACTTCCCAAGTCTCTCAATTAAGCCTCGTTCTGTAGGTCGTACAATTTTAATTCCAATAAAAAACACGAGGACGACAAAAATTGCTACATACAAATAGATCATTTTAATTCCCTTTCTTTTGTTTAATGAATAATTATTTTAACTGTTTGGTTAAGAAAATAAATATGTGTAAAGTTACAGTAAATATTAATCTATTGTACAAAAATTTGAATTTAATTTTATACGAAACATACGCTATATACTTTGATTTGAACATAAATGACTAATCCGTGCCAGTAGGGGAGAAGATATAAGCTGGAATTATTTAATTTCAGGTGAAGTCGATTTCTAATTTCAATTGCGTATTAGTTAGAATTAAAAAAATCAACTACTTTTACCATAGTTATTTCGCTATGAAATTTACTTAATAAATCATATTCTCTGACATTTTAGTCAGGTTGTTGTTCTGAGCAGCTAATCCTTAATATATTTTTCGTTATGAAAACTAACCTATTTTGTAAACGACATTTCCTTTCAGTATTTTTTGTCAGCCTGTTCTCTACCTTTCTTTTTTCGCAGTCAACCACTGTTGTGTTCAATGTAAATATGAAACAACAAATTGTCATTGGTAATTTTAAACCGGCTACTGATTTTGTAGATTTACCGGGCAGTTTTAATAATTGGAGTTCAACAATGCTCACCGACAGCAATGGCGACAGTATTTATACTGCTTCCATTGCACTCAATGTTGGAGATAATATAGAATTTAAAGCCCGAATTAATGGATTGTGGAATGGTAAAGAAGAATTTTCAGGCGGTGGACCAAACCGGACTTATACCGTAGTTCAGAATGGAGTTGTGAGTTTTTGGTACAATGATGTTATTCCATCAAACGTATTAGCTATTACAGTTCAAGCATCGAGTCGGGCGGTAATTCCCGGCAGTGTTATTCAGTTTTTTGATAAATCAAATGGATTTCCTGTTTCATGGGAATGGTCATTTCCGGGGGGTGCACCCCTTACTTCAAGAATCCAAAATCCAGTTATTACTTATTCAACAGAAGGAAAATTTCCGGTAACATTGAAAATAAAAAATGCCAAAGCAGATTCAATTTCACAAACACTGACCGATTTTATTAATGTATCGAAAGCAAACACCTACTGGTGGAATGATGCTGTTTTTTATGAAGTATTTGTACGAAGTTTTTACGATCAAAACGGCGATGGCAATGGAGATTTAAAAGGTTTGACTGCAAAATTGGATTATCTGAACGATGGCGATTCGACAACTCATACCGATCTGGGAATTACGGGCATCTGGTTAATGCCGGTGATGCTATCGCCCAGTTATCATGGATACGATGTGACTGATTATCGCACAATTGAGAGTGATTATGGAACCAATGCAGATTTTACGGCTTTTATTCAGGCTGCTCACCAGCGTGGAATCAAAGTTATTATTGACTTGGTAATGAACCATACTTCCAATCAAAATCCCTGGTTTACTCAATCTGCGGCAAGTACAACTTCTACATACCGAAACTGGTACAGATGGAATACCACCAGCCTTGGCGGACAATGGTTTTACAATAACAGCGCTTATTATTACGCAGTGTTTGGGAGTGGTATGCCCGATTTGAATTATGCAGATGCGGATGTAAAGACCGAAATGTTCGACATTGCACGCTTTTGGTTGCAGGATATGCATGTGGATGGTTTCAGGTTAGATGCAGTGAAATATATTTTTGAAACTGCCACTCAGACCGAAAATGTACTCGCAACGTTCCAATTCTGGAAAGATTTCATGGCCTCTTATAAATCGGTCAATCCCGAAGCATTTGCAGTAGGAGAAGCGTGGACATCCACCAATATTATTAAGAAGTATGTAGAAAACAACGGACTGGATTATTGTTTTGAATTTAATCTGGCTAGTGCTTTGGTCAATGCAGCGAACAACGGCGATGCAACTGGTCTTCGGACCCGAGTTGAAGACGCGATGGCAAGTTATCCTTATCTGCAGTTTGGAACGTTCCTCACCAATCATGATCAGGAACGGGTGATGTCAACTTTAGGCAACGATTTATCAAAAGCTAAACTTACGGCTCAACTATTGCTGAGCTTTCCGGGTATTCCGTTTATTTATTATGGAGAAGAAATAGGAACTGTAGGTCCGAAACCCGATGAAAATATTCGTACTCCATTGCAATGGAACAACACTGCCAATGCAGGCTTTAGTACAGGAACGCCCTGGCGAGCACCTCAATCAGACTACACGACTAAAAATATAACCAGTCAGCAACTTGACAAAACGTCGTTGTGGTCTACTTACAATAAGATGATTCAACTCCGAACGAATGAACCCGCCCTGCGTAGAGGAAACTATGCAACGGTAACAAGCAATACAATTTCGGCGTTCGTTTTTCTGCGTCAGTACCAGAATGAAACCATTTTTGTTGCATCAAATCTGAGTAACTCGCCGCTCAGTAATATTGAAATAAGTCTTTATCCGGGCTCTTTGTCTGCGGGCACTTATCAGCTTAAAGATTTACTCACCGGTACAATTCAGCAAATTGTTGTGACAGCCGACGGTGGAGCTACGTCTCAAAATATTGGCAATCTAGCTGCCCGGGCAACAGCTATTTATAAAGTGATTGGTTATCGTTCGGGTCTGACTGGTCTGGAATCAAATTCGTTTCTCCTTTTCCCGGTTCCGGCTAATGATAATATAAACATTCAACTTGATAATAAAATTGGTAATAGTGTGAGCGTAAACATTTGCGATATGTCCGGTAAGGTTTTAAAACAAGAACAAATCACAGGTTCAACTTCTTTGTCGGTGAAAGATTTTTTACCGGGATTTTATGTTGTGAAAGTAACTGATGGAATTAATACACATTCCGGAAAAATAGTAATTGAAAAATAAGCAATTTACCGATTCATAAAGCCTCAGTTCAGCGTAGTCTTCCGACATGCAATAAATATTAAATTATTGTCATCCGCAGGATTTATTGTCTGTTAACAAATTTATTTTATTTAAACTCTATCATAAACTCAGTCAAACTCTTGGTAGAAGGAAGACCGATTTTCTTCCGGATACGGGAGCGGGCTACTTCTACTCCTTTGAGTGAAATATTCATCAGGTGAGCAATGTCCTTGCTGGACAGATTCAGTCGCAGATAGGCACAGAAGCGCAAATCGTTGGAAGTGAACTCGGGATAATTGATATGTAAGTTGCGGAAGAAATTCTCATGTATGCGGTCGAAGTTGGTTTGAAAAATAGCCCAGTCGTCTTCCGATGACAAGTTTTCGTCTAACAAACGAATCAGTTTATCGTAATATTTGTTCGGATATTGCGTGCGCAGCTCCTTTTTCTGCTTGATTACTTCTACTTTAATCGTAGCTAGAATCTCATTTTTCTTGATAATAGTCATGGTCGATTCAGCTAATTCTTTGCTCTTTAGGATCAGTTTCGATTCCAGATTTTCGTTTTGAAGAGCAATGATTTGTTGTTCTCGTTTTTCAATCTCTTTCCGATGGATTTCTTCTTGTTCTAACCGAACTTTTTCCTTTTTTTCATGAATTAAACGAAGAATATACAAATAAATACCAACGCCAAACAATACAATCAGAATAAGATACAGAATTCGGGCAGTAATGCTCCAATATAAAGGAGGTTCCACTTCGAAACTGTAAGATAATTTCGACAATTTGATGCCGCTCCTGGTCAATACTTCCACGTTCAGCGTATATTCACCGTGAGGCAAATAGCTGTATGCTTTTTGCGACGAAGCGGTAGTTTCGCCCCACACTTTGTCTAATCCATCCAGTTTGTAGCGGAAATTTAAATTATTCAGATTGTTGTATAGCGGATAAAATACGGTAAAAATGATATTATTTCTTCTGAAAGGCGTTGTTGGAGTTGATTTTGATGAAAGAGGCAGAAGAACGGTTACTTTCGATTCGGCATCCGAAGTCTGAATACTTTTCAATTGCAAAGCGGTGTGTGAAGTTTTAGTTTGCAATTTATCGGTGTGATACAATGCCAATCCGTTTTCGAGCGTAAAAATGCATTCTTCTTCCGAAATCGGGATGATATTTTGATAATCGTCCACTATTTGATTTAAGAAAAGGGCATATTGAACTATATCCAATATTCTGATTTTACCTGGTTTTACCTGTACCAAAGCTGCTTCGTCATTTTGAATAAACCAGTATAAATCAGCTTTAAAATGACATACACGATAAGCATGTGAGAAATAGCCAAGATTTTTATTCAGCTCATCATACGGAATAATTTTCTTTTGAATGTCATCATAGGTATAAAAAGCAGTATTGTCGGTGAATACAACCCG
Source organism: Paludibacter sp. (assembly GCA_017882285.1). Lineage (GTDB taxonomy): Bacteria > Bacteroidota > Bacteroidia > Bacteroidales > Paludibacteraceae > Paludibacter. The sequence continues at coordinate 42,387 of JADGPS010000002.1, forward strand.
ATTATTGATGGAAAACACATTAATCGGAAATTTGTGCTGCTGATCCAATGAGTTGAAAGTGCTGATATGCTCCATTTTCTTTAAGTCATGAGTAAGCTGAATGGCATACAACCCCTGATGCAAATGACTTGCCCAAATAGTTCCGGTGTAATCAATTTCAATATAGCGTATTGGATTTACAAAATTTTCAACGGTATGACTGAATTTCCAGTTTCCATTCACTCTTTCATAGATACAAAGCTGTGTATAAGTTCCTTGCACCAACACTTCTTTACCATGAATAATGCCTTTTTTGATACAAATTCCGCCTTTTACCGGCGAAAGAAAGCGCGTTCCATTTTCCGAAACATCAAAAGTAACTTCGTTATTTCCGCAAATTTGCTGTTTGTCGAATTGATTAATACTCCAAACCTGACCTTTGATTTTTGGTTCTAATTGTAGATTATGAATGCTTTTTTTGTCTTTGCTCAGTTCGGCTTTGTACAATCCTTGATTAGTTCCAATATACAAGTTTGGTTCGTTGTAGCTTAGCGAATAAATAGCACCAACCGAAGGATCGAAAGAGTGAATGTATCGAATCGACGAGTTGAGTTGCAGGAGCGCGATGCCTTTGTCTAACGCCAGCCACAGGTTATTGTCGCGGTCGCAATACATGCCCAGCACTGTGTTATTTTGCAGAACATTCGACGTGTTAAGCGTCCACAGTTTTTGTCCTTGTTTGTTGATAGCCGTTACACCATTCAATATGGTTCCAAGCACAATGAATCCATCCGGCGAGATAATCGCGCGGTTTATTTCCGCTTTTTTCAGTTCTTCGTCCGCATTGGTAACGAAACGGCTAACGGTTGTTCCATCGTACAGGAACAATCCATCCGATTTGGTAACCAATAATGCCCTCGAATTATCGAAAGTCAAGACAGAAATTACCGGACTTTTCAATAACCCATTATTCAGAGGAACAAACGTATTATTTTTCGAATCTAACGTACCTAGTCCGAACTGATCGGTGTGAGTGAAAATTGTATGATGGTAGATATTGAAAAACAGAAAGGTGAACGGGCAACGATAGCCTTTTACTTCTCCGTTTTTATAGGTAAAATAGGAAGTAAACGATTGAAAAATAATGGTTCCATCCAGATTGAGGATGCTCCATATTTCATCGTTTTGCATTTGGTAATTCCGCAGTTTGGCCGAAAGCGACTGGTAATTCAGCTGTCCGTTTTTATCTTTTTCGAAATAGCCGAACTCCTCAAACGAACCAGCATAAATCAGGTTATCTTTGTCAATCATCAACGAACGAACTGTTTTATTTCCTGGTATTTTGTACGTTTGCCACATCGAACCGTCAAATTCCAGTAATCCCTTATTGTTTCCGAAGTACAAAATGCCATCCTTCCCCTGAGCAACCGACCAATTTTGGTTCGAAGCATTGTAATCTTTCTTGGTAAATTGAATGACAACGGGGGTAAACTTCTGTCCGATAATGTGTATGGAAATGAAAATCAGGGTAAGAAGTACATACTTTTTTGAAAAAACATTCATAAGGGTGTGATTTCGATAAAGGCTAACCTTGAGATTGATTTTTTGATTCACAAATAACGGAAAGTTCTTCGACATGACAAAATATTTTTGTGCTTATCTGATCCTTGTGATTTGCATTGCCCGAAAATAGCAATAAAAAAGCCTCACTGAATCATCAGCAAGGCTTTTTCGGCTTTTATAAAACGTATTTCTAAGAATTATTTATTTGTATCATGAGCAAGTTTCTTATTTTCTTTTTTAATTCTACCTAAACTAATTAGTTTCTGCATTTCAACGGTAATAGGTGAAGCGATAAATACGGAGGAATAAGTTCCGATAAAAATACCAAACAACATAGCGAAAATAAATCCGCGAATGGTTTCACCACCAAAGATAAACATTGAAAGTAAAGTCAGGATTACGGTAGCAGTTGTACTGAATGTTCGTCCTAACATTTCATTTACAGACAGGTTAATCAGTGATATTCTGTCGCGTTTAGGGAACAGAGAAACGTTTTCACGAATACGGTCATAGTTGATTACAGTATCGTGAACCGAGTATCCGATTACCGTAAGAATAGCCGCGATAAATGCCTGATCAATTTCCATAGAGAACGGTAAGAATCCGTAGAATAATGAGAATAGACCCAGCGTGATAATAGCATCGTGAGCTAAGGATATGATTGCTCCCAGAGCATAACCCCATTCTTTGAATCGGATAAAAATATATAAACCGATTCCGAAGATTGCAAGGATTACAGCCCAGATAGCTGATCGTTTAATATCATCAGCCACAGTGGGTCCTACCTTTTGAGAACTTTTTATATTTTCCTTAATAAATTCAGCTTTTGTAACCGAAGTTTTAAGTAATGGTTTTAAGTTATCATAGAGTTTGCCTTCAATTTCGTTATCAATCGTTGGAGCGTTATCGTTGATTTTGTATTTAGTAGCAATACGAACCTGTTTGTCACTTCCGATTGTAATTACCTGAGGCATATCTCCTTCAAACGCTTTTTCAAGCATACGGCGAACATTATCTGTACTTACTGGTTTATCAAAAGCTACTATGTAGTTACGTCCTCCTGAGAAATCAATACCCAAACTAAAACCACGTGTTGCAAAAGATATGCAGCTGATTACTATCATTGCAACTGATATTCCGTACATCCATTTACGGATTCCCATAAAGTCAACTTTCGTATCTTTAAACCAGTTTTTAGTTACACCGGTAATAAACGTAATTTCTTTAGCACTTTCATGGTTAGCATACAAATACAACATGTAACGGGTAAGGAATACTGCGGTAAAGAATGAAGTCATTACTCCGATTATTTCAGTTACAGCAAATCCTTTAATAGGTCCTGTTCCAAAATAAGCCAAAATCACACCGGTAATAACGGTTGTTACGTTCGAGTCGATAATAGCAGAAAGTGCATGGCCAATACCATCGTCAATCGCTTTTCGCATGGTTTTTCCTTTATTCATCTCCTCCCGGATACGCTCATACATAAGTACGTTTGCATCCACCGCCATACCCAGCGTCAATACAATACCCGCAATACCCGGCAATGTAAGAACAGCACCAAAGGATGCCAGAACACCGAACAGGAAGAATACATTGATAATCAACGCTATATCGGCAATAAGTCCCGGAACAACTCCGTAATATAAAATCATATAAAGCAATACCAACACAAAGGCGATAATAAATGAAATTAATCCATTATTAATAGCTTCTTGTCCCAATGTTGGTCCTACAATGTTTTCTTGAACAATACGTGCCGGAGCAGGCATTTTACCGGATTTCAACGTGTTCGCTAAATCCTTTGCTTCTTCAACAGTAAAGTTTCCGGTAATTTGTGAGCTACCTCCGGTAATTTCAGCATTTACTGTTGGTGCAGAATATACATAACCGTCCAAAGCAATGGCAATTGATTTGCCGATATTATCTTTAGTCATGCGTGCCCAAGTTTTTGAACCTTCGGCATTCATAGTCATACTTACGTTGGCATACGCTGAAGTCTGACTAAAATCGGCACGGGCATCAGTAATTACATCACCTCCAAGTGGTGCACGTCCATCACGATTGGAAACTTTGATAGCGTAAAGTTGGAATATTTCCCCTTTTTTATCAAGAGGTTTAACTCCCCAACGCAACCCTAAGTCGCGGGGTAAAATTTCACGTACCTGTTTGGTTTTGAAATAGTTATTAATTTGAACAGTATCTTTACTGTGCGCATAACCAATAATAGGTCCACGTCCGGCTTGTCCACCTTGTGCATTTAACTGAAGAACAGCAAACAAAGGATTGTCTTTTCTGCTCTTTTCCATCATTTTAGTAGAATCGGTCACATTGGCTGTTTTCTTTTGCAAGGCAGCTTTTAAACTGTCAACATCACTCAATTTTTGAGTTTTTGGTGTGGAGGCAATCGCTTTAGACGCAGTTGTATCTTTTGTCACACTCGCGTTTCCACCGGTTGCATTAAGAGTAGCCAACAATTTATTTGCTTCAACAATATTATTGATAATTTCATTTAAATCGTATGTTTCCCAAAATTCCAGATTGGCAGAACCCTGAAGCAATTTACGCACACGTGCCGGTTCTTTGATACCCGGTAGCTCAACCAAAATACGTCCGTTGCCTAATTTCTGAATGTTAGGTTGAACAACACCAAACCGGTCGATACGTTGGCGTAACACATTGAATGAGTTAGCAATGGCTCCGTCAACTTCCGTTTTCAACACTTTTACCACATCAGCATTCGAAGTTGTGAGTGAAATTTTATCTTTCAATTCGAATGTACTGAAAATAGTTGCCAGTTTGGCTTGCGGATCTATCTTCGTGTAAGCATCAACAAACAAATCGATATAGGATATCTGACTGTTCGTTTTTTGGAGTTCGGTAGCATTGGCCAATGCCTGATTAAAGTTGGTGTTGGTGTTAAAATCTGATAATGAACGAAGAATATCCGATTCGGAAACTTCAAGTGTAACGTTCATTCCACCTTTTAAGTCGAGACCAAGGTTAATTTCTTTATCTCTGCATTCTTTCAGTGTGTAACCCAACCATACTTTTTCACTTCCGATAGAGTCTAAGTAGTTGTATTCTTTCAATTGATTGCCAACGGCATATTCCTTTGCTTTTTTGTTGTACATATTTGTGACAACACTAAATGAAAGGTAAAATAAACACACTAAGGTGAGTGCAATTGCAAAAAGTCTGATAAGTCCTTTGTTTTGCATGGAAAATTTTATTTAAAATAAGACATTAATTAGTTCAATTTTTTTAAGAGGTGCAAATATAGCGTTTTTTTTATTATAAACATAAAAAAAAGGCAGTAAATCTTGTATCTAAAGACTTAAAAAAGAAAAGAACTGACTGTTTCAATTTGGAATTGACCTAAATTTAGGTAGAGGTCTTCCAATTTATAAATAGTAAACAAGAGCTATCGATCAATGACCTTTTTCGGGTTCAAAAAAACCGCCGTTGATTTCTCTGTTGGCGGTCATGAATGATTTTGTACAATCGAATTAATTTCCTATTTCAGAAAGAAATTTGATACGAACAAGTCGCACTTCTGTTTCACTAAAATCATCTTCGCCTAATTTGTCAAGGGCTGAATCGATTTTATCAGTTTCGGCAGTTCTGAAATAATCAAAAATTTCGTCGATATGATCCGGATCCATAATCTCATCAAGGAAATAATCGATATTAATTTTGGTGCCGGAATAAACAATGGCTTCAATTTCGTCTAACAATTCAAAAATGTCGAGACCTTTTGAAAGCGCAATATCGTCTAAAGCAATTTTACGATCAATTGCCTGAATGATAGAAACTTTCAACTTTGATTTGTTGGCTACTGTTCGAACGCGTAAATCTTCGGGTCGAATAATTTCGTTTTCTTTGACGTGTACTTTTATTACTTTCAAGAACTCTTCACCATACCGTTTTGCTTTTCCTGCTCCAACGCCCGGAATATTTTGCAATTCTTCGATGGTAATCGGGTAGGTGGTTGCCATAGCTTCAAGAGAGGGATCCTGAAAAATAACAAAGGGGGGTACTACCAGTTTCTTCGATAATTTTTTCCGAAGATCTTTTAAAATCGAAAACAACACATCGTCCGCTGCGCAAGTTCCACCGGTACTTCTAACGGTAGAATCTTCTTCCTCGTCATCAAATTCATTGTCTTTTACAATCGGGAACGGGTGCGGTTTCTTCAAATAGGCTTTTCCTGCTGAGGAAACTTTCAGTAAGCCGTAATTTTCAATTTCTTTGCTAATTAGACCGGCTATCATGGCTTGGCGAATAACGGCATGGAGCAATCGTTCATCTTCGTCGGAGGCTGAGCTAAAATTCTCCAGTTCATCGTGTAGATACGATTTTATATCCGATGTTTCGTTACCTTTTAAAATGTCAACGATATGCTCGGCTTTAAATTTTTCTTTTACAATTAGAATCGTTTCTAACACAAGCGATAATAATTCTTGTCCTTCAATAAATTTGCGTGGTTTCATACAGTTATCACAACATCCGCAGTTATCTTCCTGATATTCTTCTCCAAAATAATGGAGTAATAATTTCCGTCTGCAAATGGAAGATTCGGCATAAGCTTGTGTTTCCAATAATAATTGATTGCCAATTTCTTGCTCGGCAACAGGTTTGCCTTGCATAAATTTACGTAGTTTATCTAAATCTTTATAAGCATAAAATGCGATACATTGACCTTCCCCGCCATCGCGTCCGCCCCGACCTGTTTCCTGATAGTAACCTTCCAGGCTTTTAGGCATATCGTAGTGTAATACGTAACGTACATCGGGTTTATCAATTCCCATCCCGAAAGCAATTGTTGCAACAATTATATCGGCTTTTTCCATTAAAAAACTATCTTGATTTTGACTTCTCACAGCCGAATCCATTCCGGCATGATACGGAAGAACAGAAATGCCGTTCATGTGAAGCGTTTCAGATAATTCTTCTACTTTTTTTCTACTCAGACAATAAATAATCCCCGACTTGCCAGCTTGTGAACGAATATATTTGATAATATCTTTATCAACATTTGTTGTCTTAGGTCGAACTTCATAATATAAATTGGGACGATTAAACGACGATTTAAAAACCGATGCATTCAACATTCCAAGATTTTTTTGAATATCATGTTGCACTTTGGGAGTGGCGGTTGCAGTTAGTGCAATAAGCGGTGCCACGCCAATGTCGTTGATAATCGGACGAATACGCCGATATTCCGGGCGAAAATCATGTCCCCATTCCGAGATACAATGTGCTTCGTCCACAGCGTAAAATGATATTTTTATCTGCTTTAAAAACTCAATATTTTCATCTTTTGTCAGCGACTCGGGTGCAACGTAAAGCAATTTTGTTTTACCGGAAACAATATCGGCTTTCACAGCATCAATGGCCTGGCGCGTAAGCGAAGAATTGATAAAGTGGGCGATTCCATCTTCTTCACTAAAATTGCGCATGGCGTCCACCTGATTTTTCATCAAAGCAATAAGCGGAGATATAACAATGGCAGTCCCTCCCATTAAAAGTGATGGAAGTTGATAGCACAATGATTTCCCTCCACCTGTTGGCATTAACACAAAAGTGTCCTTGCCATCAAGCACATTTTGAATAATTGCTTCCTGATTTCCTTTGAAGTTGTCGAAACCGAAGTTCTTTTTCAACTGCTTGGATAATTCAGCTAATTTGGCCATAACAGTAATTAAGTGTAAAAAATGAATGCGAAAGTAATATTTATTGTCGGATTAAATGCACTGGTTTATATGTATTTTTATTGTTTATTGCAAATATACTCTAATTTGACACTTTTTCTAACAGGTATTTTATAAACAAAAATATAAACAGATTTTATATATACAACATCTTTTGAAAAATAAATCAGGATATTAACTAATTAAATTAGTTAATATCCTGATTTATTTTATCATTGGTTTGAATATAAGCGTATTAATCTAAATTGTCTACGCAATTTTTAACCGATTTATATTTGCCTTTTCTATTTTACTTTGGGCGTATGGTAGTGAAATAGTCAGTTCCTTCTCTTTTTTCGAAGGCATCTCAAACATTTCATCCATCATGATGGTTTCAGTAATCGACCGAAGACCACGCGCTCCAAGTTTAAATTCAATGGCTTTGTCCACAACATATTCCAAAACTTCTTCTTTAAATACTAATTCAATGCCGTCCATGTCGAAAAGTTTAGTGTATTGCTTAATAATCGAATTTTTTGGTTCGGTCAGAATTCGTCTCAACGCACTTCTGTCAAGCGGTTCCAGATAAGTAAGTATTGGTAATCGACCGATAATTTCGGGAATTAGTCCAAATGCCTTTAAGTCCTGAGGTGCAATATATTGCAGCAAATTGTGTTTGTCAACCTGTTCACTTTCTTTGGCGGCAGTATACCCAACAACACGTGTGTTCAGACGTAAAGCAATTTTTTTCTCGATACCATCGAAAGCACCACCGCATACAAATAAAATATTTTGCGTATTCACGGCAATCATTTTCTGGTCTGGGTGCTTGCGTCCGCCTTGTGGTGGTACATTTACCACGGCGCCTTCGAGCAGTTTCAGTAATCCTTGCTGAACACCTTCGCCGCTTACATCGCGGGTTATGCTCGGGTTGTCGCTTTTACGGGCTATTTTATCAATCTCATCGATAAACACAATGCCGCGTTCGGCAGCTTTCACATCATAATCGGCCACTTGTAACAAACGAGTCAGGATGCTTTCAATATCTTCGCCAACGTAACCTGCTTCGGTCAATACGGTTGCATCAACAATGGCAAAAGGAACGTGCAGCTTTTTGGCAATTGTTTTGGCTAGTAGTGTTTTACCGGTCCCGGTAGAACCCACCATGATAATATTCGATTTCTCAATCTCCACATCATCATTGGTTTTTTCCTGCATCAACCGTTTGTAATGATTGTACACCGCTACCGACAGGTATTTTTTTGCTTCTTCCTGTCCAATTACATATTGATCAAGATATTCCTTTATTTCAATGGGTTTAGGAACCTGTTCTTTTTTTATATTGGGTAAATTCGTTTTTTTAGACGAGTTTTCCTTCACAATTTCAGCTGCCTGAACGGCGCAATCGTTGCAAATTTGCGCACCTTCCTGACCCATGATGAAAAAATCCACCTGCGATTCCGGGCGTCCGCAAAAGCTGCAATGTTTGGTGTTTTTAGCCATTTACTTTTTCTTTTCATTAAATAACACCTTATCAATCATGCCATAATCAAGAGCTTCTTCCGAAGTCATCCAATAGTCGCGGTCCGAATCTTTTTCGATGCGTTCGAATGGATTGTTCGAATGTTCGGCAATAATAGTATAAAGTTCTTTCTTGAGTTTTTGAATTTCACGGGCGGTAATTTCAATATCCGAAGCCTGACCCTGAGCGCCACCCATTGGCTGGTGAATCATAACGCGTGAATGTTTCAAAGCCGAACGTTTGCCGTTGGCACCGGCTACCAGCAATACTGCTCCCATCGAAGCAGCCATTCCGGTACAAATGGTTGCCACATCGGAGCTGATAAACTGCATGGTGTCGTAAATTCCCAATCCGGCAGAAACCGAACCGCCCGGCGTGTTCAGATATATGGAAATATCTTTGCCCGGATCGGATGAATCAAGGTAAAGTAACTGTGCCTGAATAACATTGGCTGTATAATCGTCAACCTGAATCCCGAGGAAAATAATACGATCCATCATCAAACGGGAGAAAACATCCATTTGAGTTACGTTTAATTGACGCTCTTCGAGTATAGACGGTGAAATATAGTTGCTGGTAATGTCGGCATATTTATCCAATGCCAACCCATTCATACCAAGATGTTTGGTAGCGTAATTGCGAAAATCGTTATTGTTCATAATTATATGAGTTTGAAAAGTTTATAAAGTTAGAAAGCTTATCTGCGATGTGATGGGTTAAAGTTTAAAAGAATAATCAACTCAACAAATAACCGAATAATCGACTCAACCTGTTTTTTAATCGAAAAAGACTTTTAACCTTTTCCAAAAAAGAAACAAAGATAAATCTATTTTGTTTGATTTTTTAGCATTTAAAAGCCTTTTCGGCAAAATGTGTGAAAAAAAATTATTTTGCTTCAAACATTTTGTTGAATTCTTCAATCGAAACTTCTTTATTGTCGAGTTTAACAGTTTCTTTAACTACCGCAAATACTTTTTCTTCAGCTACTTTGTCGATCAGACTTTTCAAAGTTTCCTCTTTTTTCATCATGTCTTTAGCATAGTTGGCAATGATTTCGTCGTCCATGCCAATCATTCCGTATTGTGCGAACTGAGCTTTAGCTATTTTCTTGGCATATTCTTCCACATCGGCAGTTTCCACTTTTAAATCGTTTGCTTTAGTCAGTTTTTCTTTAATTAAATGCCATTTCAGGTCGGCAATCATTTTTGGATAATCTTCTTCCAATGTTTCGGCTTTTATTTTCTGGTTAGAAGATAACAACCAACGTTTCAAGAAAGTATCGGGGAAAGATAAATCGCTGAATTTTGCAACCAACATTTCTTTAGCGTCAACACTAAATTTGAATTCGCTGTCTGAAACTAAATTGTCTTGAATGTTTTCTTTGATTTTAGTGCGGAATTCTTCTTCGCTTTTAACCACGCCATCACCATATACTTTATCAAACAATCCCTGATTGATTTCCGATTCGTGGTAGCGGGTAATGCTTTCGATTTTCAATAGAAAATCACTATCGACTTTTTTTGCCTGATCTTTCGAAATTTTCAACAACGAACTGATCTCAGTTTCGTTATCGAATGCTTTTGAAGGGTTAAAAATGATAACATCGCCTTTTTTCGCGCCAAAGAAAAGTGCTTTCTGAGTATCGTTTTTCATGTAAGCAGGTGTAAGTGTGGCATCTTGTACTTTAATGCCCGACTCGTTTACTTTGCCGTTTGCCATTTCAAGCAATTCTCCTTTCAACATATCTTTTTCTTCTACTACTTCTTCCTGAATGTATTTACCATAACGTCCGGTGTACGATTTTACTTGATTTTCAATCATTTCGTCGCTTACCGTGATGTTGTAATAGTTTACTTTGTCTTTTTTAGTCAATTCCACTTCAATTTCAGGTGCAATTCCCAAATCAAAAACAAATTCGAAGTCATCTTGTGTATCGAAATCGAAAGGTTTTTGTTCAGTTTCGTTTGGAAGCGGTTCACCAAGAATATTCATGTTATTTTCGCGAATATAACTGTATAGATTTTCCGAAACCAGTTTGTTGATTTCTTCGGCCATCACGGCTTTACCGTACATTTTTCTTACTAAACCCGCCGGCACCATACCGGGGCGAAAGCCAGGGATATTCGCTTTTTTGCGAAAGTCACGCAGATTTTTATCCACTTTTTCGGCGTAATCCGCTTTTTCAATGCGTAATGTTACAATTGCATTGTTTTGATCGAGGTCTTTTCTGACAATATTCATATTTATAATAATAGTGTAATTTTCTGATGTTTAACTTTCAGTAATGGGGTGCAAAGGTATAAAAAAAAGAGATATAACCTACTTTTTTTTTATCAAAAATTATTTTTTGATACCGTATTGAGATACAATGACTTTGAAAATAGTTGTTGAATAAGCAAAAATAAAAAAAGCAAATCTATCCGGATTCGCTTCTTATCAATCTTTATTCTTGGTTCTAATATCTTTATTCTTGACTCTAAATTAAAAAAGATATACCAAATTAATATTATAAACTCGATTGGTAGAATTTGTGGGTGTCGGCATTCCTGTCGTCGAATTTGATGTATTTTTAAGTCCCTGACTCCAGTTAAATCCAAATTGAATTTTTTTGAATAGTTCCAATCCCCCACCTAAGTTGTATCCATAATCTACATGATCCATGAAACTCTGGTAATTTTCTTTTTGAATGCTATTGGTTTTTTCATCAACAGTTTGTCCGCTAAGTGCGTACGCACCATAAACACCGGCAATACCATATACGCCTATAAATCCGAGCAAAATCCGATAGCGTATATTAAATGGTACTTCTACATAATTCAGTTCCTTATAACCTTGTTTAATTACGTTCGCAATGTTGGTGCTATCGCTGAAAGTGCTTCCTTTCTGCGAAAGTAATGCTCCGATTTCACATCCTAAGCCTGATTTTTTAGGCATTGCCTGATAAATCAACCCGATTTGATATCCGGTAAGATTTTTAGAGCTAAATCCTGCAGCAATATAGGCCTGACTAAATGATTTAATTTCGTTTGCCAAATTTACACCTGCTTTAATGCCTAACTGAGCATATAAACCGGAAGTGCAAAGTAATAATGCAATCAGAAAATAACAGTTTTTATTTTTCATACTTTCAAAATAATATTTGACAATTACGATTTTAAAACGACTATTTCAATTTTATAGTATAATCTTGACGTAAAATATCAACTGGTTATATTTGCTTACTTACGGGTCATACGTTTCCGTTCGTTCTCGTCAAGATAGATTTTCCGTAAGCGAATACTGGCTGGTGTAATTTCCACATATTCATCTTCTTTGATGTATTCCAACGCTTCTTCCAGACTGAAAACAATAGGCGGAATCAATTTGGCTTTATCATCGGCACCCGAAGCACGCATGTTAGTGAGCTTTTTCGGCTTTGTAACGTTCACAACCATATCACCTTCTTTAGCACTTTCACCAACTACCTGACCTGCATAAATTTCATCTTGTGGAAAAACAAAGAATCTTCCTCGATCTTGCAATTTATCCAAAGAGTAGGCAAAAGCCGTGCCACTTTCCATAGCAATTATTGAACCGTTATTGCGTTTTTCAATTTCACCTTTGTACAGTTGATATTCAAAAAAGCGATGCGACATAATGGCTTCACCGGCCGAAGAAGTCAAAACATTGTTACGCAATCCGATAATACCACGCGATGGAATTAAAAATTCCAATTGAATGCGGTCGTTCATCACGTCCATGCTAAGCATTTCACCTTTGCGGATAGCTACTATTTCAATAATTTTGCCGGAACATTCTTCAGGGAGGTTGATAGTCAACTGTTCAATCGGTTCGCAACGTTTTCCGTTAATTTCTTTAAAAATTACCTGTGGCTGACCAACTTGCATTTCATAGCCTTCGCGACGCATTGTTTCAATCAGCACAGATAAGTGAAGTACGCCCCGTCCGTAAACGTGCCAAATATCCGAATCAATATTTTTTTCAACCCGCAAAGCCAGATTTTTATCCAATTCTTTCATCAAACGGTCGTGAATGTGGCGCGAAGTAACGTATTTTCCTTCTTTTCCGAAAAATGGTGAATTGTTGATAGTGAAAACCATACTCATAGTTGGTTCGTCGATGGCAATTGGAGTAAGTGGTTCAGGGTTTTGCAAATCGCAAACCGAATCGCCAATTTCAAAACCTTCGATACCAACCAATGCACAAATATCACCCGATTTTACTTCCGTAGCACGTGTTCGTCCTAAACCGGTAAAGGTATGCAATTCTTTAATGCGCGATTTGATGGTTTTTCCATCACGTTTTACCAAATTCACATCCATTCCTTCGCGCAAAGTTCCACGGTGAACTCGCCCTACCGCAATACGACCAACATACGACGAATAATCGAGTGATGTAATCAACATTTGTGGTGTTCCTTCCAGATATTCAGGTTCAGGAATATATTTGATAATGGCATCGAGCAAAGGTAAAATGCTGTCGGTCCGGTCTTTCCAGTCTTCCGACATCCAATTTTGTTTTGCCGAACCATAAATGGTGTGGAAATTCAACTGTGTTTCAGTTGCATCCAAATTATACATTAAGTCGAAAACAGCTTCATGAACTTCGTCGGGACGGCAGTTCGGTTTGTCCACTTTATTTACAACTACAATGGGTAAAAGTCCCATTTGTAAGGCTTTTTGCAACACAAAACGGGTTTGTGGCATTGGCCCTTCAAAAGCATCAACTAACAACAATACGCCGTCGGCCATGTTCAGTACACGTTCTACTTCACCACCAAAGTCGGCGTGACCCGGAGTGTCAATAATATTAATCTTGTACCCTAGATAATCGATAGACACGTTTTTTGCTAATATGGTTATGCCACGTTCACGTTCAAGGTCGTTATTATCCATAATTAACTCTCCGGCGTTTTCGTTGTCGCGGAACAGGTGTCCGGCTAATAACATCTTGTCAACCAGCGTAGTTTTACCATGATCGACGTGGGCAATTATAGCAATGTTTCTAATTTTCTGCATGTAACACAATCTTTTTTTTGAGGGTGCAAAGTTAGTGAAAATAATTCAATAACTATTTCATTTAAGAATTCATCTGATTAAGAGCACATAAACCAACTATTTTAGTGATTTATTTTTGTGTTATTACGGAAAATAGTTTGAAAAAGACGCTTAAACTTTTGTCAGATAAAAAAAAAGCTGTACTTTTGCAGTCCAATTTTAGCGTAATCTCTGACAGAATAAATGAGGTCTGTGAATATTGCGCATAATATTAATTAAAATAAAGAGCAATAATGGACTTAATTAAAGTTGCAGAACAAGCATTTTTGGTTGAAAAAACGCACCCTGAATTCAAAGCCGGTGATACGGTTACCGTTGCTTACCGTATTATTGAAGGTAGCAAAGAACGTATTCAGGAATATCGCGGCGATGTCATCAAAATCGTTGGGCATGAAGGTAAAAAACGCTTTACCGTTCGTAAAATTTCAGGAAATGTGGGCGTAGAACGTATTTTCCCGTTGGATTCACCATTTATAGAAAGCATTACCGTTAACAAACGCGGTAAAGTTCGTCGCGCTAAATTGTATTATTTACGTGCACTTACCGGTAAAAAAGCCAGAATCAAAGAAAGACGCGTGTAATCACAATCTTCGGAAACAACATAAAAAAGAGAAATTCGTTTATCGGATTTCTTTTTTTTTGTGGAAAAAATTTTCTAGGAGAATATCAGCGAAATCAACGGAAAATCTATCACTCTGTAAACTTCGGATTAAATAGCAAAAAACCGATATTGACACCAAAATTCCACTGACTGGCTGCTGAGCTGTAATAGTTTACAAACATCCCCGCCGAAGCAATTTTAAAATTAAACGCCAGGGTGGTTTCAGCTATGAACTGCGAAGAAGTAAATGGGGTTAAGTAATATGCCTTATTATCTGCAGAACGGCTAATGCTTTGGTAGGGCACAAACCAATACGCTTCGCCGCGAAGATGAAGTTCTTTGGTAAAATTATAAATCGTTTTTAAACCAATGGCAGCAAACTGATTGGCACTAAAAGCTTCATTAAATACGGTTCGGCTATGTGGCGTTGGCCGAAAAGCCGGTGCCTGAATAAGACTTGCCGTGTAGTTTTGCAACAATTTCCGGTTTGTAACCGCTAATTCACCATAAGTTCCCAAGGTAAAATGAGAAGAAATGGGAAAATACTGATCAATTTTCGCTCCCCACTTTATCCACAGATCAGAAATTTCAGGAACAGTTTGAGCAGGATTAATGCCTGATTTAAAGGTTTCTTCGCCACCAATCAACTGGAGGGAAGTAGTATAATTGTAACCAGTTGTTGGATACATTAGGTTGTTGAGGGTGTAACTTTCAATTCGTCCAAAAATGCTTCCGAGCGAAAATATACTTTTATCGTTTACGGTGGTAGCAGTTGCAGTGGAACGATCCTGAATGTAGCTGTCTGTCAGGGCACCGTATCCAATTCCAAACTCCATTCGTCCTTTCGTGTTAAGTGGAATGCCAATACTCAGTTTTGTATAAAACTCATTTTGTGTGAAATTGGAAGTCCGGGTATCAGCATAAAAAATCTGATCACCTTCAAAATAATCAAATTTATGAACCACCACTCCTAACTTCATATACCAGTTTTTTTGAGATGGAATTTCAATCCGTGTTCCCAATCCTAATCCGTTATAAACTTTGCCAAACTGAGCATCGATATAAGCGGTTTGTGCAAATTCAGTCAGGTTTTGATAGGTCAATCCGAAATAAGCCTGATTGGAGGTGGATGACGAAACATTACCACCAAGAAGCACTTTCAGGTGATCTTGTATTTTTACATACAGATTTAAATCAAAATTTCCGGTTGCCGAATTAAAAACGGCATGTGGCATAACTTCCATGATTTTATCGTCGGAAATTAATTTGAAATACGAATCTTTAAATTCTTTAAGCGTGAATACATCGTTTTGGTAGTGAAAAATATTCTCTACATATTGTTTTTGCAAACTGTCGACACCTTCCACAATTACTCGTTGAAATTTCAACTTGGGGAAGCGGTTTTTGAAATTATTCCGTTTCTCGGCAATTTCCTGTACTGTCACACGTCGTGGAACTCGCGCTTTAATTTCATCAATATGTTTCATTACCGAATCATAACCCATTTGAACCAGTTCATCCACTCTATTAAAATTGAAAAGTCTGACATTAGTGGTTTTAAACTTTATTAATAAACCATCTTTTTTCGGAATAGTGTAATCAGTATGTGACATAATCATATTTTCAATTTGCATGATAATATCCTGCTGGTCGGGTTTGCGTGGATTGTTCGAAACCACACTTCCAATCATAAAGTCGGGATTAAAATCCTTGCGCATCACATCTACAGGAAAATTATTGAAAATGCCACCGTCGAATAGCAATCGGTTGTCAATCATAATGGGCTTAAACATAAATGGATAAGTCATTGACGCTCTTATCGCATCTCCCAACACACCATATCTGAAAACTACTGCTTCTTTTTTGTAGATATCGGAAGCAACGCAACGGAAGGGCACAAACAATTTGTCGAAATCGCCGCCTGCAACGGCATTTGCCTGAGCAGTGAGGGGTAAAAACGCATAGTTCATCTGCCGCGGTGATACGAAATTAGTTGGAAGAACAGTCGATTTCAAATTAATGGAATCGATATTGCTTATATTAAAGGGAATTTCAACAAAATTCGGTTTTGGATCGGCATTACGAAAATAATATTGGTAATTCGAGTTCACTTCGCCTGTCGACCAGCGTTTAAAATCAGGAGATTTGATAATTTCAATCATTTCGTCGGTGGTGTAACCCATTGCGTACATGCCACCTACAATGGCTCCCATAGAGGTTCCGGCAATGTAATCAATCGGAATGCCGTTTTCCTCCAGTGCTTTGATTACCCCTATATGCGAAATGCCTTTGGCACCACCACCACTTAAAACAAGACCGACTTTTTGTGATGATAATGAAAGAAATATGCTTGCAGAGAAAGTGAAAATCAATAATACTTTTTTCATTGTTGAAATAGGGTTGTTAAACACAGTAAAATTACATAAAAATTCATTACCAACGTATTATTTTTTGCAAAAAACCTTGTAATAAATACTTGGATTTCGAATATTAAAAATGCCTTGTTTGTTAAAATGCATTTTCGAAGACTAATCAACAATCGAAAATTACATTATAAATGAAACAATTTTCATGTTGAAACGTTTAAATTTGCAATTAGAAATATTATTTAAACGATTTATGAAAATAGGATTTATTATTATTGCTTTAGCAATACTTTTTTCACTTAATGGATATGTGATGGTACGCGGATGGCAAGCCCTGCCACCCGTTTCTGTTTCCCGTCCCATTTATCTTATCACTGCAATTTTACTTTTTCTGGTTATGATGGTTGGGATGATATTTGGAAATGCCATGCAGCCTGTTGTTGCAAAAACCGTCAGTTTTATCGGATTTAGTTATATTATAGTTTTTATTTATTTGTTTCTTAGCTTTTTAGTGGTCGATATTGTTCGGATTGCTAACTATTTTATAGAATTTGCCCCATCCGGTTTGACAAGTTTCCGTCTTTGGGCGATGGTAGTAACATTGGGCATTACCGGAATTGCAATGGTAATTGGAAACATCAAATTCAATCATCCTGAAATTGTAACACTTAATTTAAGTATCGATAAACCAACTCAACATAAAGTACTGAAAATTGTTGCAGCAAGCGATTTTCATCTTGGAATTTCTATTGATAAAAAATGTCTGCATAGCTATGTTAAAATGATAAATGAACAACATCCCGATATTGTTTTGTTGGCTGGTGATATCTCCGACCGCTCGATTATTCCGTTGATAAATCAAAATATGGCAGAAGAATTTCGAGCTATCAAAGCTTCATTTGGCGTTTATGCCATTAACGGCAATCACGAACATTATACCGAAACGCCTAATGCAACAGCCAATTATCTAAAAAGTGCCGGAATTAAAGTTTTACGCGACGAAACTTGTCTGGTGGATAGTAGTTTTTACCTGGTTGGACGCGATGACCGAAGTAATTTAAATAGAAAAAATCTTAAGGAATTAGTGAATGGTTTGGATGTTAATAAACCAAGAATTCTGATGGATCATCAGCCTTATTATCTCGAGGAAGCCCAACAAAATGGAATCGATTTACAAATTTCGGGACATACTCACAACGGACAGTTTTTCCCTGTAAACTTTCTTGTAAAACACATGTATGAGCTCAGTTACGGCTACAGGAGAATAGGCAAAACACATTACTATGTTTCCTCCGGTCTTGGCCTTTGGGGACCACAATATCGTATCGGAACAAGTTCGGAATTGGTGGTTATAAATTTGAAATATTAACCTGCTTATCAACTATCCGGTCGGATAAGGACAACTTTCATCGAGTTCATTTCAATGAACATACTAATGCAGAAATTGCCATATTCATTCAGAATACGGCAATTTCTTTTCAATTGTAAATTCTATAAGGTTTTCCGTACTTCTGTTTCTTCAAAACTTTCAATCATATCGCCAACACGGATATCGTTATAGTTTTTGATATTCAAACCGCACTCGTAGTTAGTTCCCACTTCTTTTACATCATCTTTAAAACGTTTGAGAGATTCCAATTCACCGGTGTAAACTACAATACCATCACGAATAATCCGAACTTTATTGCCACGTTTAATTTTACCTTCACGAACCAAACAACCCGCTACAGTACCCACTTTGGTGATTTTAAATACTTCGCGGATTTCAACGGTAGCTGTAATTTCTTCCTTGATTTCCGGGGAAAGCATACCTTCCATTGCCGATTTGATTTCTTCAATCGCATCATAAATGATTGAATACAAGCGAATATCAATTTCTTCTTTTTCTGCCATTTTACGTGCAGTCGTAGTTGGACGTACCTGGAATCCACAAATAATGGCGTTTGAAGCGGCTGCCAGCAAAATATCCGAATCGGAAATAGCACCAACTGCTTTGTGAATCACATTTACCTGAATATTCTCGGTCGAAAGGTTCAATAATGAATCCGACAAAGCTTCAACCGAACCATCCACGTCCCCTTTTACAATGATATTCAGCTCTTTGAAATCACCCAGCGCAATACGGCGACCCAACTCGTCGAGCGTGAAGTGCTTTTTTGTACGAAGACTTTGTTCGCGTTGTAATTGTTCGCGTTTGTTGGCAATCTCGCGCGCTTCGTGTTCCGAGGTCATCACATTGAAATTATCACCTGCTTGAGGAGCTCCGTTTAACCCAAGAATTAATGCCGGTTCTCCCGGTAATACTTCAGTGATTCGCTGATTACGTTCGTTGAACATGGCTTTAACTTTTCCGTAGTTAATTCCGGCCAGAACCACATCACCCAATTGAAGTGTACCATTTTGAACCAGAATAGTGGAAACAAAACCTCTCCCTTTATCCAAAGTCGATTCGATGACAGAACCGATTGCCCGTTTGTTCGGATTGGCTTTTAATTCAAGTAATTCGGCTTCCAATAAGACTTTTTCAAGTAATTCGGCAATTCCGGTTCCCTGTTTTGCAGAAATATCCTGTGATTGGTATTTACCACCCCAGTCTTCAACCAAATAGTTCATTTGTGCAAGTGTTTCCTTGATTTTTTCAGGATTTGCACCCGGTTTATCCACTTTATTTATGGCAAAAATCATTGGAACGTTGGCGGCAGAAGCGTGATTGATAGCTTCAATCGTTTGTGGCATCACGTTATCGTCGGCCGCAACAATAATGATAGCAATATCGGTAACTTTAGCACCGCGGGCACGCATGGCTGTAAATGCTTCGTGACCCGGAGTATCAAGGAAAGTAATACGTTGACCATTTTCCAGTTTTACGTTGTAAGCTCCTATATGTTGTGTAATACCTCCGGCTTCACCGGCAATAACGTTTGTTTTACGAATATAGTCGAGCAAAGAAGTTTTACCGTGGTCAACGTGACCCATAACAGTTACAATCGGTGCACGTGGAAGTAAATCAGCTTCTGTATCTACTTCTTCTTCGCCGATTGCTTCAATAACATCGGCACTCACATATTCAGTTGTAAATCCAAATTCTTCGGCTACGATATTGATAGTTTCAGCATCCAACCGTTGATTGATCGACACCATTAAACCAATGTTCATACAAGTTGCAATAACTTGATTAACACTTACATCCATCATAACTGCCAATTCACTTGCCGTTACAAATTCGGTAAGCTTAATTACACTTTCTTCATCGCGTTCACGTTGGGCTTGTTCTTGCTGACGAGCATTGATGCTTTCACGTTTATCGCGACGGTATTTTGATCCTTTTCCTTTTTTGTTTGCCCCCGAAAGACGAGCCAACGTTTCTTTAATTTGTTTTTGTACGTCTTCTTCGTTTACAACCGTTTTGATTGACTTTTTAAGACGGTCTTTATTCGGTTTTGATCTACCACCGGTGGTTCCGGGAGTTACTTTTTTAGGATGGGCAAATCCCTGAGTTGCACCATTTGTTTGCGAAGCTTTTGTAATATCAACTTTCTGACTGGAAAAACGTTCGCGTTTTTTCTTTGGATGAACCGATGTCGGATTTGCTGCAACTTCAGCCGGGGACCGCAGAATTTTCTTTTCTCCGGCTATCGGTGGCTTTTTGCCATCGAAATTGATTTTGCTTTTTTCTTCGCGTTCTTTCCTTTTTTGTTCTTTCGTTTTGGCTTTTGGCCGGGTACTTTGATTTAAAAGATTCAAATCGATATTTCCTATCACTACCGGCGCCACATCAAGGGTTGATACATTCAACTTAAATACTTCATCTTCTTCGTGATCGTTATCTTTTGTCTCGATAATTCCTTCCGGAAAATCGTCCTCAACTTCTTCAATTGGTTTTACTTCAAATTTCTTTACCGGTTTTTGAGGTTGAACTCTCGGTTCTGGTTTAGTCTGGGTTTCGGAGCTTATTTGTTCTTTTTGTTCAGTCTTAATTTCTTCTTTTACAACCGGTTTTTCTTCAACCTTTACTTCTGGTTTTGGTTCAGGTGTAATTGGTTCTTTTTTCAATTCCGGTTTTACTGTTTCTATAATCGGTTTTGGTTCTTCTTTTTTTAAGTTGTCGGTTTTGTCAATTTCCTTTTGTTTTTCAACGGCATGTTTTTGAATTTTTTCTTCAACTTTTGGTTCGGCTTGATTTTCTTTAGCTTTCAAATCGATATGACCAACAGATTTGAAATGAGGTAATTTGTCTTCGGGTACTGAAACAGGTATAGTCTCCACCGTTTTCTCGACCGGTTTTGGTTGATTATAACCTTCAATAGCCACTGTGGAACCTTTTTCTTTCAGCAAACGCTCCTGACTTAATCGCTCCGATTCAAGTTTTAGAGCCATATCTTTATTGAACTCCTTTGCAAGTAAAAGGTGCAGATCGTCATCCAATTTCAAATTGGGGTCGTGTGCTATTTTATGACCTTTTTTAGCTAAGAATTCAATTGCGGTGGTCATCCCAACATTCAAATCTTTACAAGCTTTACTTAATCTTATGGACATATTCTTTAATTACAATTTTCTATTTTAAAAAATCCGGTTTTAATAGTTTTCATTTCTGTCTATCACGGAACACGGAACGCAAAACGTGGAACACAAAAATGTGTTATGCTTCGTCTTCGAACTCAGCTGTCAGAATGGCCAAAACTTCGTCAACGGTTTCTTCTTCCAAATCGGTACGACGAATCAAATCCTGACGCGAAATTGCCAAAACATTTTTAGCTGTATCACAACCAATTGCTTTCAACGCATCGATTACCCATTGGTCAATTTCGTCACTGAATTCATCTAAGTAAATATCTTCTGTTTCAGTATTTTCATCCATTTCCCTGAACACATCGAGCGTATAACCGGTAAGCATTCCGGCTAATTTGATATTCAAACCTCCTTTCCCGATTGCTTGTGAAACTTCTTCGGGTTTCAGGTAAATTTCAGCCTTTTTCTCAGCTTCATTCAGTCGAATGGAAGAAATTTTAGCTGGGCTTAAGGATCTGGAAATAAACAAATTTATATTGTTTGTGTAGTTGATTACATCGATATTTTCGTTGCGCAACTCACGAACAATGCCGTGAATACGTGATCCTTTAACACCAACGCATGCGCCAACCGGATCAATACGGTCGTCGTACGATTCAACAGCTACTTTGGCACGTTCACCCGGAATGCGGGCAATTTTTTTAATAGTAATCAGACCTTCATGAATTTCAGGCACTTCCAGTTCGAAAAGTCTTTCCAAAAACACCGGCGAAATACGCGAAAGTAAAATTTTAGGATTGTTATTTTTGTTTTCAACCATCGCTACCACAGCACGAACGGTGTCGCCTTTGCGGTAAAAGTCGGTTGGTATTTGTTCTGATTTTGGCAAATAAAGCTCATTTCCTTCATCGTCGATGAGCAACATTTCTTTTTTCCAAATTTGATAAAGCTCCGCACTTACAATCTGTCCAATTTTTTCGCTGTATTTGGTGAAAACGTTGTCTTTTTGAAGTTCCAGAATTTTGGATGATAATGTTTGACGAAGTGTTAGAATCGCACGACGTCCGAAACTCATAAAATCAACTGTTTCAGTTACTTCTTCGTCTATTTCAAAATCATCATCAATTTTTTTTGCATCCGACAGCGTAATTTGCAAGTTTGGATCTTCCAATTCATCATCGGCTACCACGGTGCGGTTGCGATAAATTTCGAAGTCACCTTTATCAGGGTTGATAATGACATCGTAATTTTCATCGGTTCCAAACATTTTCGAAATCACGTTACGGAACGATTCTTCCATTACACTGATTAATGTACTTCTGTCGATGCTTTTCAGTTCCTTGAATTCCGAAAAGGTATCAATTAAGCTAATAGTTTCTTTTTTGCTCATGGCTTATTTGAATCTAATAATATATTTTGTATGTTTAATTTCTTCGTAGGCAAACGTCAGGTCTTCAATAACAATTGTTTTTCGTTTTGCACCTGCCGGCTTTTCAATCTTTTCTATTTGCAAAACAAAATCATTTTCACTCACTTCACTCAAAACTCCTATAAATTTCTTTCCGGTTTTGGTCAATGTTTCTATCTCATTACCCCTGTTTTTCTCATATTGTTTCAGAACTTTAAAAGGTTCGGTCAGTCCCGCTGAACTAACTTCAAGTTCAAAATCTTCCACTTCACGATCAAATTGCGATTCAATATGACGATTTAGTTCAGCACAAAAATCGATAGAAACACCTTCAAAAGAATCAATTTCGACTGAAATTCGATTGTCTGGAGTAATTTTTATGTCCACCAAGTAATAATCGGTGTCATTAAGATAGCCCTCAACAATCTGATTTATAGTGTCTTTTAAAATCATATACGCGTTATTACAACAAACGAGGGGACTGTTGTCCCCTCCTCCATATTCTATTTCGCATGCAAAAGTACAAAATAATTCTTTATTATACAAAGATTTAAGACAAAAATTCCATTTCAACTAAATTATGTGCAGTTTTCCTGTATTTTTATTCTGATTTCTATGAATAATAAATTATGAATTGGGCATTATTAATTTCTAACTGCTATCTTTGTATGCATAAAATCTGATACATAATTGTTCATTATTCATTTTTAATTATTTGCCATGTATAAAATATTGTCTGTCAATCCGGGCTCAACATCCACTAAATTTGCTGTTTATGAAGACGAAACGCTTATTTACCTGCATAGCATTCGTCACACGTCGGAGGAACTGAGCCTTTTCAAATCGATGTTCGATCAATACGAATTTCGTAAAAATTTGATATTGGATAATTTAAAAAAGGATGGTATTGATCTGTCAGATTTATCTGCTGTGGTGGGTCGTGGAGGTTTAGTTCGTCCACTCGAATCGGGTGTTTATAAAGTAAACGACAAATTGATAGCCGATTTGAAATCACCTCACATGAGTGAACACGCCAGCAATTTAGGTGCGGTCATAGCGAGAGAAATTGCAGATGCCATTCCCAATTGTCAGGCTTTTATTGCCGATCCCGTTGTGGTAGACGAATTTCAGGATGTGGCGCGCATCAGTGGATTGCCCGAAATTCCTCGACGGTCTATGTTCCATGCACTAAATCACAAAGCGATAGCGCGAAAATATGCTGCTGCAAAAGGAACTGAATATGAAAACTTAAATCTGGTAATTGCTCATTTAGGGGGTGGAATATCGATTGCTGCCCATCGGCTTGGCAAAGTGGTAGATACTAATCAGGGTTTGGATGGTTATGGACCATTTTCGCCGGAACGTGCCGGAACGTTGGATGCCGGACTATTAGTGAATCTGTGTTTCGAAGGTAAACATTCACAAGACGAAATTCGCAAAATGTTAGTTGGCAATGGTGGTTTGATGGCACATTTAGGTGTCAATGATGCCAAGGTGATAGAACACCGCGCAATAAATGGTGACGAACAGGCAAAATTCCTGTTGGAAGCTATGGCTTACAATGTGGCCAAAGAAATTGGTTCTATGTTGGTAGTTTTGCAAGGAAAAGCCGATGCAGTAATTCTTACCGGTGGCGTTGCTCACAGTAAATTAGTGGTCGATTATATTAAAAAAATGATTTCACCATTCACCAAAGTTGCCGTTTACCCCGGCGAAGATGAAATGGAAGCACTAGCTATGAGTGGATTGCGGGTGTTGAGAGGGGAAAAGGCAAAAGAATATTGAGCGAATGCGAATTTCAACCTAAGCTGAACCTGAGAATAATAATAATTTCATTTATCACAACCAATGGATTTTTTCATCCATTGGAGCAATTGTTTGTAACCGGACTATTCATTATCAAATACATCTGTCGATACAATCCCTGCATAGCGCAAAGTCTGAGCGAAGCGGGGACTTCCCGCCAAGTCGGGACAAGTTGTGCTGATAACCTGTACAGTTTATAACTGTTTTATGTCGTTGAAGTTATAAACTTGTTTTGTTTCCAGCTTGCCGGCGGCAGGCAGGTCCAAGTTACGCTTCGCTAAACTTGAACTATCCATTGTTTTGACTCCTATATTTGGACTAATAAGGGGAGATTAAATCATTACTTTTGTGTGAGATCTTAATTTTCATTTTGATAATAAATCAGGGGTGATTTTTCCTCTAAGTTACAGAAATATTAATGTATTATCCTAATATTTTAACGATTATTTTACAGATAACCAACAATTTATTTTTTGTCATATACTAAGGAAACTTTAATATAATTTTACCGGAAGATAGATTAAAAGAGCTGATTCAGAAGTACAATTTTAATCAAGAGCTATAAATCTTAACAAAACTTCTCCAATTCTTAACATGTAACTGCTTTATTTTTCGGATATTTGATAGTCATTAACTATGCAGCACCCATGAAACCAACTAATCCGGGATCAAGAAGGAAAAAGATCATACTGTATTATACTTTGGCTGTAGTACTGCCAGGCATTATTCTTGGCTATATGGCCTACCGGGGCATCCATAACGACCAGGCTCTGCGCGAGAAGGAGAGCCGGAGGAATCTTGAAATGGAGAGTCAGGCTTTTTTTGCTGCAATTGATTCGAGCTTTGTGCAGTTCATTCCCAAAAAAGATGATCCTTCGCTGCTTGCAATGTTTGTCAAAGACACCGGCGGTACAAAAAAACTAATAACCCATAAACTGCTTTATCTCCCCGCTGAACTACTTACCGCCCAACCTGAGCAATTAAGCCCGCCAGCCAATATTGAGGAAGGTCTCCGGTTGGAGTTTATCGATCGAAGGTTTTCGGAAGCGCTAAGGTTTTACCAGAATAAAATTCTCAAAACGACTAATCCGGCAGAAAAAATTCCGGCACTAGTGGCTTCTGCCCGTTTGTATAACAAGATGCACCAGCCGGATGGGGCTAAAGCCCTATACTATGAAATCCGGAAGGATTATACGGGGTGTCTTCTGAACGGACAGATACCGGTGGGACTGATGGCTAGTCTGGAAATCCTGAAAATTAACAAGGATATCGGAAAACAGGATGAAAAGAGAAACAATTCCCTGCAATATCTGGAGCTTTTACTCCACCCTCCTTGTGAATACGACAAAAATCAGTTTGATCTGTTTTATCAATCTTTCAAAGCGATCATCCCGGAAACAGATGCGGTGATTGATTCCCTGTTCGCGGAGCTCGATACTCAAAGAGCTCGCACTGATTACCTGATCCGGATACTCAGTGAGCCGGATCTGATCACAACCAGCGGTAATAATCATTATAAAGGTGGCAAAAATGGAGTGTCAAGTATCCCAATTTATTCAGATGAGCTTACAGCCGTATATTTATCACAGGATAAAAACGAGGACGAACAAATCGGTATAGTAATTGATTTTCAGGCGTATCTGAAATCCAGATCAGAAAAGCTGATCCAAAAGTTTGATCCAAATTCTTCGGTAAACGTGAAGATTGAAGATAATAACGGAAGGCTTATTTTTTCCAGGGTTATTAAGGAAGAAGCCGCCTACCTTTCTTTCCCTTTTCCCGAAAATCTTCCCCAGTGGAAATTACTGCTAAGTGAAAATAAACCTGGTTTCATAGCAACCTTATTCAAAGCAGAAAGCGGCATCTATCTTTATATTTTTATACTGATCGCACTCCTCATGGTACTCGGTTTTGTTTTTACCATCTATACCCTAAACGAAGAACTCAGGCTGAATAAACTGAAATCGGAATTCATTTCCAATGTATCGCACGAATTGAAAAGTCCGCTCACTTCCATCCGCATGATGACTGAAATGCTGCATCGCAACCGGGTTCAGACAGAAGAGCGCAAATCGGACTATTACGCTGTAATGCTCGAAGAAAGCGAACGCCTCAGTCATTTGATAGATAATATCCTGGATTTCTCGAGGATGGACGATGATCGCAAGAAATACGATTTTATCGATTTGAACCTGGATGAACTCCTACTGAAGTTTCTCGAATCAACCCGCGAAAGGCTTCCGGAACCCGGTTTTGACATCCGGTACAATCGCCCTGACCGGGTACCAATCATCCAGGCCGATAAGAATGCCATTCTCCAGGTTCTCTATAACCTGGTTGATAATGCAATAAAATTTTCCGGGACATCCAGGCAAATTGACATCAATTTGTTTTACAAAGAGGATGAATTGCTGCTTTGTGTGAAGGATTACGGAATTGGCATTTCCAGCATAGATCAGGAAAGAATATTCGAACGGTTTTATCGCGGCGATGAACCACAGCGGATGGGAATCAGAGGGAGCGGGATCGGTTTGACTATTGTTAAAAAAATTATGGAGGCCCATAAAGGGCGCCTGACCCTGGAAAGCAAGCCCGGAGAAGGAAGCACTTTCTGTGTTCATTTGCTCCTATCTAAAAATACGGTAACATGAAACGAATCTTGATTATTGAAGATGCCCCAGCCATCAGGATGGCGCTGGAAGATGATTTTAAATTTGAAGGTTATCAGGTTGACTCTGCCGCCACAGGACCGGAAGGGCTTGAAAAAGCGATGGACCTCGACCTCGACATCATCCTGCTCGACTTGATGCTACCGGGGTTGGACGGGCTGGATATCTGCAAGGAATTGCGGCGGCGCGATATCGGAACACCGATCATCATGCTGACGGCCAAAAGCCAGCAATTCGACAAAGTGCTCGGGCTTGAACTCGGAGCAGACGATTATGTGACCAAGCCGTTCAGTCCGTTCGAGCTCCATGCCCGTGTAAAGGCCCTTCTACGCCGGTCGGAGATCAGGAACCATCAAACTGCCGCGGCAATCTTACAGATTGGCCCTTTTGAGCTGGACCCTTCAAAATACCTGTTTACAAAAAACAAAGAACAGGTAGAGCTCACCACCCTTGAATTTGCCCTCATGAAACTATTGATGCAACATGCAGGGCATGTATTCAAACGAGATGACATTCTTAGCAGCGTCTGGGGCGAAGAGGTTTATGTCACACCCAGAACCGTTGATACCCATATTGCCAACCTGCGGAAGAAGATTGAAGATGATCCGGATCAATCCCACTGGATTACCGGCATACGTGGTGTGGGTTATAAATTCAATCCCGATGAATCTTCACCCAAACTTAACCAAACTTAACGTGATCTTCAAAGGGTTAACAGAAGCACATGGTACTTTTATCAAAAAATAAATCACACCTTGAAAACACATCTATTTCTGATTATTGCTTTCGTGCTACTGGCAGGCTCCCTTTCCGCTCAGGACAACAAGGCATCGGTATCGCTTACAGCAGCAATTTATGAGGAAGAAGTATCGGGCAACCTCGATAAGGCTGTTGAACTCTACCTGAACATTCTGAAAAAATATCCTGATAACCGCCAGGTGGCAGCTAAAGCCCTGTATCACTTGGGATTAGTCAATGAAAAAATGGGCAAACAAAAAGCCAATGAGTATTTCACGCGTCTTGTCAACACCTATCCCGATCAAACCGAGATGGTTGCCCTGGCAAAAGCAAGGCTGGCGGCATTGGGCGGTTCCGTTAGCACCAGAGGTACCGGGGGACTCATTACACGCCGGGTTCTGGCAGACGCTTCCGGTGTCGATGGAGTCTTGACCGCGGATGGCAAATACATCAGAGGGATAGACTGGGAGACGGGTGACGTGGTCCAGTACGAAGTTGCCAGCGGTCAGAAGACACGAATCAAAAATAGTGTGCCCTGGAGTAAGACTGAGACGGCCCTCCAGGACCAAGTGTTCTCACGCGACGGAAAACAAATCGTATATAGTGTCGAAAATTCCGACCCGAATACGAAAGACTGGCTCTATCAACTACGGATTAGAAACCTTGATGGTTCGGGCCTTCGCACATTTTATAGTGAGAATGACTCTTACGTTTATCCCTTAGACTGGTCGCCTGACGCACGTTTTATCCTTGCAAATCGCAGTCAAAACAAAGCGGATGAACTAATACTGATTTCGACAACAGACGGCTCTGTGCGCATCCTGAGGAGTAATAGCATGGACTGGAACGGGCTTTCAATAGCCAGTTTTTCACCCGATGGGAAATTTATTGCGTTCAGTTCCGTACGTGAAGGTAGCTCACCACAAAGCGATATCTTCCTAATGACTGCCGATGGCCGAAATGAAGTGGTTGTTGCCGGGCATCCCGCTGAGGATCAATTGCTCCGATGGACACCTGACGGGAAAAGCCTTCTCTTTCTTAGCGACCGAACGGGGACGTGGGACATCTGGACCGTCCGTATTACCGATGGGAAGCAGCAAGGAGAACCGGAATTGCTAAAAAAGGATTTCGGGTATAATGTATTGGATGTTCTAGGATTTGCACCCAATGGCTCCCTTTATTACAAGGCTCAGACCAATTCAGGTCACCTCTATTTCGGTGAGGTCGACCTTGAAACCGGTAAGGTAATCGTGCCACCTACACCGGTCATAACGCGGTATACCGGCCCACCGTCACAGCCAATATGGTCACCCGACGGCAAAAGCTTGCTCTATATTTCACGGCGGAGTAGCGTTGGTCCCGGAAACAACATTCTTATGATCCGGTCTTCCGAAACAGGGGAAGAGCGATTTCTGTCGCCACGTCTTCGTTTCGTTAACCAGCCCTCCTGGGCACCGGACGGACGTTCCATTATCGCGCTAGGGATTTCTATTGGGACGGAAACTGGAATCTTCCGAATTGACACTGAAACAAGCGCAATCACTAAATTGGCAGATGGAGGCCTGTTCCCCAAGCTCTGCCCGGATGGGAAGACCCTGGTATTCGCAGATGGGCCAATCATCTGGAAACGCAACCTTGACACCGGTCAGAAGTCGGAGGTTGTCAATGTTGGGACAGGAGGAACAGCACAATGGTTATACGACCTCTCACCTGATGGCCGGGAAGTGATGTTCCAGAAAGACAGCATTGTAAAGATTGTATCACTCAATGGTGGGGAGCCGCGGGAAATATTTCGCGGTAAGGCACGAAATTACAAACTGAAGTGGACCAGGGACGGCCATTACATCCTCGCCCGGGCAGGCAGTGTAATCTGGCAGGTTCCGGCGCAGGGCGGAAGGCCGCTGAAGCTGGATCTCTCCATTCCCAAAATGGAGTCCTTCACACTTCACCCGGACAACCACCGCTTTGCTTTCAGCGTCAATGAGGGGTCCAAGAGCGAGCTGTGGGTGATGGAGAACTTCCTGCCGAAATAAAAGCTTGTAAAATCAAAGTATCATTTTTAAACAGTGCGGAGTCAGCACGATATACACTGTTAAAAAGAAAATGAAAAAAATAATTATTTCTTTATTTGGTTGTATATTCCTGTTTAGTAGTTGCTCTACTGTGAAGTTCTTTAATGATTCTACATTAAAAACTGAAACCGGAATAAAGGTATATTCTGCTAAACCATATCTGATAAATTTATTTGTCTATTATATTATTTTCGGGATGACAGAGCCTGCCTGCGGTAGGTAGGTTCCGACTCTGTCAAAAAAGAGGAAAAGAGAGAAAGAAGTCAGAATTATTCCCTTTGGTCATGCCACTGCCCCCATTGATACCAAACCGGTAGAATAAAAATCCTATTGTAGAGACGCAATGCGTTGCGTCTCTACAATATAAAACAATAACGGAACAACCCTGAAAATCCGAAAGAGAGTAGGGAGCGAAAGCCGAAAAGCTTTATGAGTAGGCAACTATAAAAATATATATGTCATGAAAAAGATTACTTTATGTTTCTTTATTTTAGGTCTTGCCCTGATAGGCCAAGCACAAGTTAGTAAAACGATAAATATCACTACTGCCGGTACCTTATCCACTGCTTTAACTTCCGTTGAACTGAATACCGTTACTAACCTTACCATTACCGGTACCATCGATGCCCGTGATTTTGTACCAATGCGGGATGCTATGCCGGCATTGGCTATCCTTGATTTAAGTGGAGTAACGATAGCTGCTTACAACGGATCTGCCGGACCTTACGGAGTAAAAGCTTTCCTATCGCCGGCTATAAAAACTTCTGCAAAAACCGAATTGGATGATCCTCTGAACAGAATTCGTGCTCAACAAATTAAAATGCAGGTAGGAACGGTTGCTACCACTTTTTATCCTGCCAATAAAATTCCACAATTTGCTTTTTGTAATCCGAACACCGGGGAAGGAAAAGCAAGTTTAAAGTCTATCATCATACCTTCGTCAGTTACATCTATAGGACATGGTGCATTTGAATATTGCAGTGGTTTAACGAGCGTTACAATACCTTCGTCAGTTACATCGATAGGAGAAGCTGCATTTATGGGTTGTAGTGGTTTGACGAGCGTTACAATACCTTCGTCAGTTTACTTGATAGGAATTTATGCATTTGGAGAATGCAGTGGGTTGACGAGCGTTACAATTCCCTCGTCAGTTACATCAATAGGAAGTCAGGCATTTTTTTTCTGCAATGGGTTGACTTCAATAAATGTAGAAACTACGAATCAAAATTACTCCGGCATAAACGGGGTTTTGTTCGATAAAAATCAAATTAACCTGATTCAGTATCCGGGTGGTAAAACCGACAGTTATACAATACCTTCGTCAGTTACCTCTATAGGATATGTTGCATTTGCAACTTGCAGTGGTTTGACGAGCATTACAATACCTTCGTCAGTTACAACTATAGGAGATTATGCATTTGAGGCATGCAGTGGGTTGACTTCAATAAATGTAGAAACTACGAATCAAAATTACTCCAGCATAAACGGGGTTTTGTTCGATAAAAATCAAATTAACCTGATTCAGTATCCGGGTGGTAAAACTGTCAGTTATTATACAATACCTTCGTCAGTTACAACTATAGGAAGTAGTGCATTTGAAGCTTGCAGTGGGTTGACGAGTGTTACAATACCTTCGTCAGTTACATCGATAGGAAGTTATGCATTTTGGCGTTGCAGTGGGTTGACCAGTATTAGCATACCTTCGTCAGTTACAACTATAGGAATCTCTGCATTTTATTCTTGCAGTGGTTTAACGAGCGTTACAATACCTTCGTCAGTTACATCTATAGGAGATGATGCATTTGATTCATGCAGTGGTTTGACGAGCGTTACAATCCCTTCGTCAGTTACAACTATAGGAAGTTATGCATTTTGGGGTTGCAGTGGGTTGACTTCAATAAATGTAGAAACTACGAATCAAAATTACTCCGGCATAAACGGGGTTTTGTTCGATAAAAATCAAATTAACCTGATTGAGTATCCGGGTGGTAAAACCGGCAGTTATACAATACCCTCATCTGTTTCATCGATAGGGAGCGATGCTTTTGGGAATTGTACCGGATTGAGCAGTGTTACAATACCTTCGTCAGTTTCATCGATAGGGAGTTATGCATTTGAATATTGCAGTGGGTTGACTTCAATTTATGCATATTCCACAGTACCTGTGAATATAAGTGCATCATACTCTGTATTCTATAATGTGAATAATACTACTTGCATACTTTATGTACCAATAGGTTCAAAAAGTTTATATCAGGCAGCTTATCAATGGAAAGATTTTACCAATATAGTAGAAATGACTACTGCTGTACCAACACTAACCAATGAAAGTATTAGTATCTCTCCAAATCCTGTAACCGATGGATTCAGAATAAAAGGCATTGAAGGAACAAGTGAAATTAGACTTACAGATTTAAATGGCAAAGTGTTGCTAACAAAACAAGTCACTAGCAATGAAACTATAACAGTAAATAATCTACCCCAAGGTATATATATTGTTAAGATTATAACCGACAAAGGAATAACAGAAAGAAAGTTGGTGAATAAATAAAATCTGAGTTTAAACTATAATATAAATAAGTATTAACCTTTAAATTTGGCAATCATGAAAACAAAAATTTATCTTTTTCTTTCTGTTGTAACGTTCCTATTTTTAATGCTATTTGTAACATTAAAAACTTATG
This sequence comes from Paludibacter sp., assembly GCA_017882285.1. Lineage (GTDB taxonomy): Bacteria > Bacteroidota > Bacteroidia > Bacteroidales > Paludibacteraceae > Paludibacter. The sequence goes on from JADGPS010000002.1 coordinate 75,054, forward strand.
CATTAGATTACACTATTACCTTTACCGGTACAGGAGCAAGCACAACGGTAGGCAGCGTAATTGTTCAAAATCTCACAAAAGGTACTACGGTAACAGTACCAACAGGAAACGTTTTGAATTTGAATGATGCACCAAATGCTGTTGAACAGCTGAATGCAGATGATGAAACTATTCGTGTTTATCCTAACTCTGTGGAAGGAAAATCCACTGTATCCTTTTTTGCAAAACAAGCAGGCAGGACTCAACTCAATGCCTTTAGCATAGACGGCAGAAAAATAGCCGGAATAACTGAAAATTTGCAAACAGGTGTAAATTCGTTTCAACTATCTTTACCAAAAGGGGCTTATGCCATTCAGGTAGTTGGAAACGGATATACATACACTGCCAAAATGATAAATCAAACCGGTACAGTGAGAAAACCGGAAATAACTTACAGTGGTACTGTAAAACCGGCAACTTCCGCCCCACAAAAAAGCAAAAGTTCCGCCCTCGGTACAACTACAATGACTTATGCTATTGGCGACCAATTGCTTTACAAAGGAATTTCCGGCAATTACAGTACCATCGTTACCGATGTGCCAACAGATAATAAAACCATTAATTTTGACTTTGTTACTTGTCAGGATGCCGATTTAAACAACTATTCGGTTGTTACTATTGGCACACAGACTTGGATGGTGGAAAATCTGAAAACTACCCGCTACCGCACTGGCGAAGCAATAGGAACTACCACACCAACAACTTTAGACATAAGTGCTGAAAGTGCCCCCAACTACCAGTGGGCGTATAATGGCGATGAGAGCATGGTTGCCAAATACGGAAGACTTTATACGTGGTACGCTGTAGCCGATAGCCGCAACATAGTTCCTGTGGGCTGGCATGTGCCTAACGATGCTGAATGGACAACACTCGAAAACTACCTGATAGCCAATGAATATAATTACGATGGCACAACTACCGATAACAAAATAGGCAAATCCTTAGCTGCTGCTACCGACTGGTATTGCTATTCTTACACAGGTGCTATCGGCAATGATTTAACAAAAAATAACAGTACTGGTTTTACAGCTCTGCCGGGTGGTTTACACGACTTCAGTGGTACATTCTACTTCATTCGGCACTACGGATACTGGTGGAGTTCTACCGAGGGCGATACCACCGATGCCTGGTACAGGCTCTTGTACTACCTTTACTACACTCTGGGCAGGTTCGACCTTTCAAAGAGTTATGGTTTTTCTGTCCGTTGTGTTAGGGATTAATTTATTTGATTATTTTCGCGCTAAAAACAGCTCACTGACTTGCATATTAAAATACAATGGACTAATTTAATGACGATTTTTCTGTTTAATAAGCAATTAAATGTCAATAATTCATATATTTGCCCTGCATAGCGCGAGTCTGAGCGAAGCGGGGACTTGTGCTGATAACCCGTACAGTTTGTAACTGTTTTATATCATTGAAGTTATAAACTTCTTTTGTCTCCAGCTTGCCGGCGGCAGGCAGGTCCAAGTTACGCTTCGCTAAACTTGAACTATTCAATATGTGCAAACTTGGACTATAAAGATATTTCTTGTAAGTTTTTTTATACCGCCATTTTAAAGTTTTGAAGATACATTGGCTTAAAAAGACTTCTCTCGTCCCGCATTCGGTTATCAGAAACTTCCGCAAAACTCTCCGCTAACTCAATAGATTACCAATATTTATTTTAACGCTCGTTATCCGGCAGCAGTGCAGAGATGTAGTGTAACCGTGGCTTCATGCTGGGTCGTGCCGACCACATGAAGCCCTATATGTTGGTGGCTGTGCTTTTCTTGCAATTCCATGTCTGTCTAATGACTTTGAGTAACCTCAATTTCAACGTTACAGTCTTCGTGATCTATTTCTCTTTTGTGTGCTTGTGCATCAGCTTGTGCATCAGCCTCTAATTGTCTTGTTGGACCGACATACCTTTCACAATCAGTGCAGTAAGCACGACAAATGGAATGATCATTAGAAATTTTAATTGGTGACATATTAATTTATTTAAAAGTTAAAAAATGACACTGGAATTGATAAACGTAAACCTAATTCATTTCGTTGCAATATTGAAAGATCAGATTTACCAATGTTTGACAAATCACTTAACTTGAAATAAAGTTCTGCAAGTAGTTTTGCTTTATTCTCTTTGTCTTTTGCATCGTTGAATGAATAAAGTAGCCCAACACCAATATTGTAAAGTGGGTTATCATTTTGTTTGAAATTCACTTCAGGGTAAATATGAAACGCTGCACTATTTTTAAAGAAGAATCTATAATAGTCTGCATAGATTTTTGCACTAAGTAGATTTGTTTTATAATCTCCTTTATATGCAGTAAAACTTTTGGTAGTAGTTCTCTGATTTATCGAATCTCCATATAAATGAGTATCATTCAACCCAACTTTTGATAAGTCAGAGAAATTATCATCAATGCTACCTTTAACTCCTACAAGCAAATAATAGGTTGGATTATGGGCAAGACTACTCCACTTATAAAAATTATATTCAATTGCAATATTCCATACTACGTTGTTTTGTTTTACAATTTGACTATCAAGTGTTGAAAAATTAGGTTTGAATTGATTAAAGTTATTATTTTGAAAGCCACCTCCAAAACTCAGCCATTGAAACATAATTCCTGTGTATTCAAAGTTTGAAACAGCAGCATTCTTGTCGTTTTTCTTTTTATTGCTACCTTCTTTTGCCGCTTCATTTTCAGAAATGAAGGTTGCTTGTTTAAGTTGTAGAGAGTCTTGTTGCAAGTTTTTAAATGCAATTTGATATTCAAGGTTTGCCATTTGTTCTGCATTCAGATTAGTTTCTTTCAATCGAGATTTAATATTGTTTATTTCTGCTGCAAACAGATTAAGTTTGCTTTGCAGCAGAATTGAATCATGTCTATGCATGGTTCTACTCATATTATATTCCGCATCGGAATTACTTAATATTTTATTGAATTTTTGTAGTTGACTTTCAAAATAAGAAAGAGATGATGACTTTAATCTAACATTATATTTCACATCTAATCCAACATTACTATTGATTTTTGTTTGATTAAAAATAGCAAAGAACCCATCTGTTATTCCTCCATTAACATTAATTGAAAGCATGTCTCCATTAGTAAAATTTTTCGTGGCATTGAAGGCCACATATCCATCTTTAACATCTGCTGAAGCATAATTACCGATAGTAGTTTTTCCGCTACTATTAATTACTGAATTAAATTCCTTTTTCAGGATTTTATTGAATGTTATTAAGTCTAGTTCGGTTTTCAAATCAAGTGTTTTAATGACCTTTGATATTTTCATCGGTTTATTCGAATCCAAGGTGTCAATCTTAGTTTGAGCATTACCAAATTTGAAGCATAAAAGAACTGTCGAAAGTAGAATTATTTTTTTCATTGTCATTGTTTGTTTAATTGTTATTTATATTTCAAATATAAGAATGGTTAATTAATGTCTGTCAAGTTTGTATTGTCGTTTATTCGGTCTGCTAGCATTGCCCCTAACGACCGAGGCTATGGGCATTTGGCGGTTTGCACCTGCCTGCCGAAGGCAGGGGAGCGTTCACTGTCGCCCTGCGACAAGGTGAATGCGGGAGCAAAACTGCCGAAATGCACGTCAGCCAGCCAATGACCAGGCTTGAGTTATGTTTAGTTTTTATATCTATACTTTGTCAAACGTTTTTCTCCGGTTTTTTCAATTATTTCGTTTTCGACAGCTTCTTTTAAATCTCTACTAGCTGTAGCAGTCGAGATTTCTTTATTATGTCTTAAATAATCTTGTCTTGTAAATAATTCGCTCCCAATAAAATTCTTGAAAATACTTATTCTATCAGTACTTGTTATTGTATGGTTTTGGGTTTTCAATAAATCTTCTAGGGCAATATTGATAATTTCAAGCATGAATTCAATAAATCCCGTAGAATTTTCCTGATTATCTGATCTTCCAAGAATTTCATAATAATCTTGCTGACGTTCTTTAATTAGTGATTCAATCGACAAGTATTCAAAAACCGGAGAATAATCTTTTAATATCACTGTTTGCCACAATCGTCCCATTCTTCCATTTCCATCACTAAATGGATGAATAAATTCAAATTCATAATGAAACACACAACTTTTTATTAACAATATATCTTTGTCGTTTTTTAAGTAATCAAACAAATCTTTCATTAACGTAAAAACGATATCTCCCGGAGGTGCTACATGTGTGATGTTATTTCCTTTTATAATCCCAACTGCTGTCCTTCGGAATTGTCCGGCATTTTCTATTAACGTATTCATTAATATTCCATGAGCACGACATAAAGAATCTAATTCATAAGCATTAAATTCATTAAGCTTAGAATATAGTTCGATAGCATTCTTTACTTCAATGATGTCTTTTTGAGGAGCAAGCACTCTTTTGTTATTAATCAAATCGGTAATTTGCTCAATAGTCAGTGTATTTCCTTCAATTTCAAGGGATGATTGAATAGACTTTATTCTGTTTCGCTTTCGTAATTCAGTAGGTGGTTTAATTAGCTTTGCCGATTTAACTTCGCCTATCTTTTCTGAAATAGACGATGTCAATCTCAACATCTCACTTGTTATTTCATAGGGTGGTTT
>JADGPS010000070.1 GCA_017882285.1 Paludibacter sp.
GAAGATAAATTCGGTAAAACCCCGAAAGTAATGATTATCCATGCCGGTCTGGAATGTGGAATTTTGGGAACACATTATCCAAAAATGGATATGATTTCGTTTGGTCCTACCATTCGTTATCCGCATTCGCCTGACGAAAAAATAAACATTGCCACCGTGCAAAAATTCTGGGATTTCTTGTTAGCAACCTTAGAAAATATACCCGTAAAATAACCGCGAATATTAAATAAACGCGATTAGAAATCGCGAAACCCCATAAGAAAATATGAAAAAACTTGCATTATTCATTTCGCTTCTGATAGTTGGAGGAAACGCATTTGCTCAAAAAGCAGAAAAAGACACAACGGCTGTTGATTCTTTCAAATTCACCATTGTCAAACAAAACAAAATTACTCCGGTAAAAAACCAGGCAAGTTCAGGAACTTGCTGGAGCTTTTCGGGTTTAGGTTTCTTTGAATCCGAATTATTACGCATGGGTAAACCCGAAGTGGATTTATCGGAAATGTTTGTGGTTCATCATTCATACACCGACAAAGCCGATAAATATGTCCGCATGAATGGCACCATCAACTTTGCCGAAGGCGGTTCGTTTTATGATGTGGTTTACGTGCTGAAAAACTACGGAATAGTTCCCGATGCTGAAATGGCAGGTTTGAATTACGGCGAAGACAAACACAAACACGGCGAATTGGATGCACTTACCAATGGGTTTGTGAAAGTGATTGTTTCAAATCCAAACAAAAAACTTTCAACGGTATGGAAAACCGGATTCGAAGGTATTTTGGATGCCTATCTGGGAAAAAATCCGACAGAATTCACTGTAAATGGTAAAAAATATACACCGATTACTTATGAACAATCGTTGGGTTTAAATTTGGACGATTATGTATCGTTGACTTCGTTTACGCATCATCCTTTTTATACCCAATTCCCAATTGAAATTCCCGATAACTGGCGTTGGTCGGAATCATACAACATTCCGCTGGAAGAGTTAATGAGTATTTTTGATACTGCCATCGACAAAGGATATTGCGTGGCGTGGGCTTCGGATGTAAGCGAAAAAGGCTTTACACGAAAAGGAATTGCTGTTGATCCAGAAACAAAAGTAACAAACTTACCCGGAACAGATCAGGCAAAATGGACTGGTGTTTCGCAGAAAGACATGGAAGAAAAAATATACAAAGTTACCAAACCGCAACCGGAAATTAAAGTAACGCAACAAATTCGCCAGGAAGGATTTGATAATTATCAAACCACCGACGATCATGGAATGGTTATTTTCGGTACTGCCACCGACCAAAACGGAACTAAATACTATCTGGTGAAAAACTCATGGGGAACCGACTCCAAATACAAAGGAATCTGGTACGCCAGCGAGACTTTCGTGAAACACAAAACCATTGATATTCTGGTTCACAAAAATGCCATTCCAAAAGAAATTCTAAAGAAACTTGGGATCAAATAAATAATTCCTCTCAAAGGTGTAAATCACCTTTGAGAGTTTTTTTCTATTCATCTGCCGGCTTTTCTACCATTCTATTTTGTAACCACTCTTCCAAATCAATATCCTTCTCCAGTCCAATCCGTTTTTTTATTCTTTTCCGTCGTACATACATAGTGTTTGCATTCATATCCAACAAACTGCAACAGTTTGTAATATCCGTCGAGCCGGATATGTCCTTAATTCAATGAGAAAAGTTTTGTATATGAGGAACCAACGGTCAGCGTAGCTAATTGTATTCCGAAAAACCTACCTATGCAGCATAGATATTAAATAAAATTTACTAAATTTGTGGAGTTATATTTAGCATAAATGGATATAAATACTTTAAGAAGTTTCAATTGAATTGACGGATTACAAATCCTTATAATACAGTAGGTTGGGATTGAAAATTCCAACGACAGGCATGACCATTTGTACATTTTATTAAGGTTGTGTATATCTGGCGGGACGGGGGATTTTTCAGAGACTATGAAAAAAAATATCGGTCAACAATAATTAAATATGTATGATAAGTTTCTATATTTAGGACTGAAAAGAGAGAAAACTAAATTGAATTTACAAAAATATTTTTTGAGCTTATTTGATTGATAATTTTACAGCTCTTTTAAATAAAGTGCAGCTCCCCCGCCTTTTGCCAGCGATAAATCAATGACAGTATTTGAATCTATTTCTAATTCTTCAATTTTTATGGCATAAGGATTTGTTTTCCAGTCAGAATCGGAAACATCCTTAAATATCTTCATTTTATATTTCTTTCCTTTTTCCAGAAAATCAAATTTAAGTTTTATTTTACGTGCATTCTCATCTGTTATTGCCCCGACAAACCAATTATTTGAATACTTGTCTTTTCGTGCTGTCACTACATAATCACCAATTTTTCCGTCCAAAATGATTGTCCTTGCCCAATCTACTGGCACAAGTTCTATAAATTCAAAAGCAGGATTTCCTTCATAATTTTCCGGTAAATCAGATACCATTTGAAACGGACTATAGATAACAACATAAAGTGCCAACTGCTTTGCAATTGTAGTCTGCACTCTTGTTTTTGGATAAACAGGATTATTAAAATTGAATGTACCAAAAGTGAAATCCATAGGACCAGCCAATCCACGGGTAAAGGGGACAATGCAAGTGTGCTCAGGAGGATTTCCGCCATCTTGCGACCATGCATCGTACTCTTGCCCTCTGACTCCTTCTTGTGTCATCAAATTTGGATAAGTACGCTGTAAGCCGGTAGGTATAACCGGTTCATGATTATCGATCATGATGTTATACCGAGCCGCTGTTTCGACTACTTTAAGGTAATGCCTCACACCATATTGGCTGCTATGTCGTTCTTTTTTATCCAAAAGAGGATTTACATAACCGGTTTTAACTGAGTTTATTCCATATTTTTTATAAAAACGAAAAGCACTGTCTAACTGATTTTCATAATTGATGGTAGAACCACCTGTTTCATTATGTCCAATAAGATTAATTCCCTTTTTCTCAGCATATTTGCTTATTTCTTTGATATCAAAATCGGGATAAGGTTTCGTAAAGCTAAATTTATCACCATTAGCCACCCAATCAGTATCCCAGCCGTAGTTCCATCCTTCAACCAAGACACCATTCATCTTATGAGCTACCGCAAAATCAATGTATGCTTTTGTATTTTTAGTTGTTGCACCATGTTTCGGACCTTGTGACCAAGTGTATTTGCCCATATGCATACCCCACCAAATACCAATGTATTTAGCCGGATGAATCCAGGAAGTATCTTTTATTTTACTTGGCTCATTTAGGTTTAACATGACTCTTGCATTTGCAAGCTGATTTAAATTATCAGCCAAAATAACAGTTCGCCAGGGAGTTACCATTGGTGATTTTGCATACACTTTTATCCCGTTTGACCAGGGAGTTAAATCTGCTTTCATTGTTGATGAACCCTTCACTGGAAAGAGATTCATTTTGGCATAATCAATCAAACTAGCTTCGTGAAGAAGAATATATTTTCCGTCGGAAGTTTCGATTGTTAAAGGTGTTGTAACGGTATCTTTTTTGCTTAATTGATCTTTTTTCCAAAGCATTTCGTAATAAACCCCTTTGTAAGAAGGGATTGACCAGGCCGAATCATTTTCAGCCAAAGCAAATTCAGTCAATTCATCGCTTATTTGGAATTCATTCAGATTTTTTTGTTTGGGAAATTCGTACCTAAATCCAACTCCATCATTAAAAGCACGAAAAACCATATTGAATTTACGCTGTTTACCATTTTTCTCTTTCAGGCTCATTTTTAATTCATTATAGTTGTTTCTAACCTGAATTTCTTCTCCCCACGGTTGTTTCCAAGTTTCATCCAATGAGCTTTTAGAAACTTTTATTATTTCTAATCCTGAATTAAGCGAATCATTTCTTTCCAGCACAAATCCTAAATTAGAAGGTTTTATTATAGTTTTTCCTGATTTCTGAACTGAATAAGTTGGTTTTCCATCAGTCATCTTGAAATTAACTACAATTTTACCATCGGGTGAAGTCAATCTTTGCACTTTACTTGGAGTTGTACCGTAAACATTTAATACAGTAAAAAGTGCGATAAAACCTGCAAGTTTAAATATTCTTCTTTTCATATTTTTTTATCTTACTCCCGGATAACCGTTGGATTGTTGAATATTTTCATTTCGTTCAAGTTCTAACTGTGGAATTGGTTGAACGTAGGATTCATCACCTTTCCACGTGATTACACCATGTCTTGTTTCCTTATAATAAGCAGCCTCAGCCGCGCCAATCTTCCATCGACGGACATCCCACCACCATTGTCCTTCCGCAAAAAGTTCTGCCCAACGTTCGTATTTCAAAACATCATTAGCCAAATGATCGTTAGGATCTGAAGTTTTTGTTCTGTCGCTAAAGCTTTTATAATCATAAGGAGATGCTGCATCAGGTGTATACCCATAAGCCCGACGATGAACTTTATTCACGTATTCAAGTGCTTTTACCGGATCTGTATCTTTGATAAGTTCTGCATAAAGCAAATAAATATCCGCCAACCGAATGACCGGATAATTAGCATCACTGCTTTGGTTTTTTCCATAAGAAAGGGCGGGTCCCATTTCTACTCCTTTTATATTGGTAAATTTTCGATGCTGCCATGCCAACATATCAGGTCGGTTATTGACTTCACTCGATCGATCATAATAAGTAATTTTCCCTTTTTCATTCATATATTCATCCACATACGGTTGGCCTGCAGAGTTAATGATACGTGGGTCAACCAAATCCTTGTTATTTTTCAAATCAAGACTGTTTTGACGATACATAGGGTCTTCAAGGCGATAAGGGTAATTAGTGTTAGAACGAGCTTGCGTTGAAACATACGCTTTGTTGAATGTTCTTCTTGGCACAGTGTCACCTCCTATTCCATGAAAACCAAATCTTCTGATATTAGCATCGTGAATAAAATTATTTCCCCATTCACTGCTCTTTTTGGCTGTAATTACATCTCGTGCTTTGGTCAACGGATCTACAAGCCCTTCTACTCCGGGTCTGAAACGAATATCTAAATCCATGTACCAGGGAGCAAAAACCATAGGCATACCGCTACCGGTTGTGTATCCTGCCCAGGGACCGTTTTGATTCCAATTTGTGTTCATGCTCAATTCATACAGCGATTCTGAATTAAATTCATTAGCAGAATTGCCATAAAACATATCGTGATAAACATCCAGTGTCGCTAACTTCTTACCACTATTATTGATAATGTCTTCCATCAAACTTTTGGCTTTTGTTTTATAATCTGCATTTATATAATCTGCCTGCATATACACTTTTGCCAAAAGTCCTTTAGCTGCCCATTCTGAAGCGCGATACTTATCATTATAACCTTTTAACAAAGGCACAGCTTCCTCGAGATCTTTTACAACAAATGCCCACGTATCAGCTGTAGTTGCCCTTTTTCTTTTCATCCCATTAAGGCTATTTTCTACTTTGTCAAATAATGGGAATCCCCAACCTTCTGGTTTTAACTCAAAGAAAATTTGGGCATGCCAGTATGCCAAAGCACGGTTAAACAGCGCCTGCCCACGCATATAATCTAATACGGTTTTTTCTGTTGTAGTTGCTTTGGTGGTTCTGTAAGTTTCTATAGCTTCCAGGGCTGTGGTGGAAAGATTTGCCCATTTACAGATATCTACGTACATCTGAGTGATGTACCGACTATTGATGTCAGTATAATTGTCCATGCTTGTACCTCTTTCATCGTATGAACCATACGTATCGGTAGTATGATCATACAGATATATTCCCATAGGGAACCAATAGAAAGAATACATCCCGATGGAATAAGGTCCTGCATATGAGGATGTCAAAACCAAATTAACCTGGTCTAATGTTGCGGGGAAATTATCCTGAGATAAGGTCTGCTTATTGGATATGTCAAAAAAATCTGAGCATCCGCATAGCAGCACTGTCATTATGATTAATAAAGTATTTTTCATTCGATTTTTCATACTACAAAAGTTTTATTTTGAATTTAAATACTTAAAAAGTTAAATCTAAGCCAAATGAAATTAATCTTGACGGCAAATAACGATTCTGATTATCCACCCCACGCATCAAAACTCTTCCTCCAATTTCAGGATCAATTCCTGTATATTTTGTCAATGTAAATACATTTTGAGCACTTAAATACAAACGAACATTTTCTATATACATCGTCTTAGCTAAATTTTTTGGTAGTGAATATCCAAACGACAAGTTTTTTAATTTCAAATAATCACCCTTTTCAATCATATAACCTGAGACAGACGAATAATTTTTATTCGCAGCACCATCGCCAATAAAAGAACCATTAGAATCCACATACCCTACACGAGGAAAATCGGTTACAGTTGTATTTCCTGTACCGAAATCGGAAGTTTTGAAAATATCAGCAGTCGTGTTATCGGAACTGAACATTTGAGTATAAGGTTTCACAAGATTTAGAATATCAAATCCTAAAGCTCCCTGAAAAACTGCACTTAAATCAAAATTGCGATATTCAAAATTAACATTCAATCCATAAGTCAATTTGGGCCAAGGATTACCAATAAATTTTCTGGAAAGTGGAGTAACTCGTCCCTGTCCGTTGTCATCAAAAATCAAATCACCCACACCGGTTTGTTGTTTTTGATAGTAAATTCCTAATGGAAATCCATCCGAATTCAACGGTTGTCCGGTTTTTGTGTCAAAGCTGGTTTGATTAGGATTTGCGGCTTTCCAAGCATCCAATGCATTCTTATTGTATTGGTCAACTTGCTGCTGATTTTGGAAAATACCAATAACTCCATATCCATAGAACATACTCATGGGGTAACCATCTTGTGTGCGAGTCACCAGATTCCACTGGTTGTCCAACCCTGCATCGATAGGTGATGCACCGGGAGCAGCACCTACTTGCTTTACTAAATTGGAATTAAATGACAAGTTAACATTTAACGAATAACGAAAATCTTTTTTCTTTTCATTCCATCCAATAGTTATTTCATGTCCCTGATTTTCAACTAAACCAGCATTGAAATAAACAGGAACTGTATTGGCCGGGTCATCACTGCTGAAATAATAACTCATTCCCGCAGAAAGAGGTAAAGAACCTCTATAAAGCATACCTTTTGTCAACCGTCTATAATAATCATACGTTACTGTCAGTCTGTTATTTAAGAATGTCAAATCTAATCCCAAATCGGTTTGATTAATTTCTTCCCATTTCAGGTCTGCATTTCCTACTGTGGCAATCCAATATCCAGCCTGCTGTACTGAAGTTCCATCGAATGAATGACTGATTCCGGTTCCAGTCCATGTGGATTGGTACATAAACTGTGGTACGCTCATATCATTTCCTAGAATTCCCCAACTTGCTCGGATTTTTGCATTGTCCAACCAATTTTTAGTATATAATTTGATGAAATTTTCTTCACTTAATCTCCATCCGGCATTGATAGATGGAAAGTATCCCCAGCGATTTTTCCCGACAAACCGATCAGATGCATCTGCTCTGAAATTAGCAGTAAGCAAATATTTACTCAAATAACTATAATTAATACGTCCAAAGAATGATGTTCTACGTTCAATTGGCAAATTATCCGATGCATCTTTGGTTGGTCCTGAAGAAGCCAATGAGATTGATTCGGCTACCGGAATTGCAAAATTATATGCTGTAACACTGAGATTATAACCATCCTCTTTCCATGTTTCAGTTCCAAGCATCATATTAAAGTTATGGTTAATGATTTGAGTATTATAGGTAATAACCGAGTTAAACATCAAATTTTGCAATGTACCTGCGTAGGCATTCAGTTGTTGTGGACTAACCTGTACCGGACCAAAATCGCTAAATTCGGTAAATGTATTTTTTGAAAACCCATAAAATTCACCAGCTCCTGTTGTTTTCCAATCCAGTCCTTTGAACAAATTTATATTAATATATGCATGTGCATTCAGCGTGTAATTATTATCATTGAATACATGAAATGCATTTTCCAAACCGGCAAAATTAGGTCCACTTCCTACAGAGGTAGGTGTCTTGGCAAAATTTCCGTTTTCGTCGTACACCGTCGCAACGGGAACTGTTCTGAATGGAATAGTGTGATTATAGATTGATGATGAAGTAGCAGGATTAGTTTTGGTTGAACTTCCATATATGGACTCTCCAATGGTGATATGTTTATTGAATTTATAGTCTAAATTATTCCTAAAAGAAAAACGTTCAGCTTTTGTATCCATATAAACACCTTTTTCTCCCAAATAACTTCCTGAAAGGAAGAAGTTTGTTTTCTCAGAAGCATTTGAGATAGAAACATTATATTCCTGTTCAATTCCTGTATTAAACATTACATCCATCCAATTTGTATTAGGAAGGTCAGAAATATTTTTTACACCCAGCACATCCAATGTGTTCCCATTCCCAAAAGCATCACGGGCCCGAATCCAGTCAGTTGTATTCAATAATTCGATATTACTCGTTATATTCCTGACGCCGTAACGTGCATTCAGATTAATCTTGGCTTTTTCTTCCTTCTTACCCTGTTTGGTAGTAATAAGCACTACTCCTCCTGCTGCCCGTGAGCCATAAATGGCAGCAGAACCTGCGTCCTTTAGGATTTCAATACTTTCAACATCACGCATATTGAAGTTGAAACCTGCATTTTGAGGCACACCGTCAACTACAAACAACGGACTCATTCCATTCAGTGAGCCGGCACCACGGATAATAATATCAGCTGCGCTCCCGGGTGTACCTTCTCCTTTTGTTACCATCACTCCAGCCGCCAAACCAGTTATAGATTCAGCCAGACTTTTGGAAGAGAAATCTTTTACTTCATTTGCTCGGACAGAGGAGATAGAACCTGTCAAATCAGAACGTTTTTGAGTACCATAGCCTACTACAACAACTTCATCAAGTGCTTTTGTATCTTCCTGTAATACAATAGAATACATGCTCTTTTCTGATGTAATATTTTCCTGATAGGATTTAAATCCTATATAGGTAACAACCAAAGTTTTACCTACCGGAACCTTTAGTTCAAAATTACCATTAACGTCCGTAATCACTCCAATGTTCGTACCACTTACTTTTACTGATGCTCCAATTATGGTTTCATTATTTTCATCTGTAACCGTTCCTCTTATGGACTTCGTTTCTTGAGCATAACTGTTAATTATTGAAAACCAACAAAATGCAATCGATACAAATAAAACGATTTTTTTTTGATTTATCATAGATTGTAAATTTAAGAAATAGAAATCGATTGGAAAAGAAAAAGCGAGATTTTTGCTCCTCGCTTTTTCTGAAGTGAAATAAAATTGACTATTCTTTAACCTTCAGTACTTTGATCACATCAAAAGTACCATCTGCTTTAATTGCCTTGTCTATAAATAGTCCTTGATTAGGTTCAATGTATATTTCAGCACCTTGAAGGTCGTAGTATTTATGCCCAATAACAGGAGATTTTGAGATTGTAGGTGTTTGAACACTTGTTAATACTGCGCAAGCTGGTGCATATCCCTTTTCAGGATAGTTTGTTCCGAAAAGTAGATTGTCATAATCGTCATTAAAGAATTCTGCACTTGTTTTTGTTCCGGTATAGGGTAATGTTGCAAAAATAGCACCTCCGTTTCCAAGTGGATCTATAGCTGTTCCTCCCGGAATTGACGACGGCCACATCCACCAACCTGCTCCCGGAGCGTCTGCTGTATATTCAAAGCCAAAAACTGCTCCGAACACGTACGTTTGCGCACCGGGCGTGGTAGCTGATGTCATATTCATTGTTGTAGCTAACTGCGCTATATTCCAAGTGGCACCGTAAATATTTCCGGTTATAGGTTTCATTCGATTGGTATTTCCATTTACATCACCAAAACCTGTCCATCTATTAATGGCAAGACTACGGGTAGCTCCAGCTGCCGTCGGGGTTTCCTTTAGCCATGTTTCCCAAGCAGTTCCTGTAACATCTACTGCAAAAGTAAAAGTTTCGTCCACTTCAAAATTATTCGATGAAGCCCATCTGTTGTTTGCACAATCCCATTTGACAATGTAAAATCCACTCGCATCTTTAGGATTGTTTAGAGTCTGTGCATTAACTTGAATTAATGACACGACTACAGCAAAAATAAGGAAAGTAATTTTTTTCATGATAAATTAATTTAAATGATTAATAATAATTTAATTGTAATAACGAAGCAAATATAAACTATAAAAAACCAATAAATTGATTATAAAATAAAAATATAAACGTTATTAAAATTAAAAATCTTATAATCAATAGAATAAATCATTATTTTACACGAAAAATATAGATTATTTATTAATAATAATTGAAAAATATCACTTTAAATGTGGATTTGAGCAGAGAAATGAAAAGTTAAATAACAAGTCTCAAATTTATTTTTATATATTTGTTCCAAATTAATATTTCAATAATAATAATATGAAACGTTTATTCTTCCTTTTTTCAGTTTTTTATTTCATGCTTCTGAATAATTTATCAGCTCAACAAGTTACATTCCCCGATGATGCAATAAACAGAGGCTTTGTAAACAGACCTTATCTGCGTTATGAAGCTGAAGTTGGTAAATGCATTACAGATGGCACAATCCTTTCTCCTACAAATGACCAACGTACCTTACAATCTGAAGCTTCCAATCAATCGGCAGTCAATCTGATTAATAAGGGTTCATACGTACAATGGACAAACTCTGCATCAGCTGATGGATTGACATTAAGATTTTCATTACCAGATAACAGTGTTGGAACAGGAACTCAAGGAACATTTGATTTATATGTAAATGACACTTTTGTTCAGAGTATTACAGTCAATTCTTATTGGGCATGGCAATACTTTTTATATAACGGATCTAAATACCCTGACAATATTCCTTCTACTTCAACCAAATTTCCCCGTATGCGTTTTGATGAAACTCATGTAAAACTCTCCGAAAAAATACCTGCAAACGCAATTTTCCGTTTAGTAAAGGCTGATGACAACACAGTACCTTATACCATTGATTTTGTTGAACTGGAGGATGTACCTGCACCTGTAACGTTTGAATCAATTCCTGATTCAAATAAAGTAATGTACACTCCTGATTTGGTTCCAATATATAGTTTTATAGCAAATAACAGAGGAAAAACTATCTATATCCCTGCAGGAAGATACGAAACAGATAGAAGAATAATACTGACAAGCGGAGATAATACCAAAATTCTCGGAGCCGGCATGTGGTACACCGAAATCTATTTTAATGCATCTTCAGATTATAAAAGTACATATAATTACAGAGGGATTGAAGCATATGGAAATAATATCGTAGTACAAGACTTATATTTGAATACGGTAAACAATAAAAGATATTACGATAATAATAGTATTTATCAGGTAGGTAAAGGATTGCAGGGAAGCTTTGGTACTAATTCGATAATAAAAAATGTGTGGATAGAACATTTTGAATGTGGAGGATGGATTGAAGGGGCTGTTAACTTGCTAATTACAAATTCCCGATTCAGAAACAACTACGCTGACGGAATGAATCTTGCCAATGCTTGTATAAATTGTACAGTTGATAATTGCAGTTTCCGTAACAACGGAGATGATGATATGGCTTCGTGGTCTCGTGCTACCGGACTTTGCGAAAACAACACTTTTCGGTACTGTACTTCAGAAAATAACTGGCGGGCTTCTGCTATAGGATTTTTTGGCGGCAAACAAAATAAAGCTTATAACTGCGTAGTCTTTGATCCAATGGAAGCCGGATTACGAGTAACCAGCGATTTTCCAGGAATGCCTTTCAGCAGCGATGGATTCACGGAATTTCATGATATTTCGGTATATAAAGGTGGAGTTGCAAATGGGACTATGGGAATTAGCGGTGATTTATGGGGAAATCAACAAGGCGCTATTCAAATCAATAGCACTTCTCAATACGATGTACAAAACATAAAGTTTTATAATATTGATCTTTATAATTCTAAATATAATGCAGTATTTATAGGGAGTACAAATACATATATTCGAAATCTGATTCTCAACAATATCAATATTAACGGAACCGGGAACTATGGTTTATATTTCAGTAGTGCAAAAGGGAATGGAACATATTGTAATATAATATATAATAACATAAGTGCTTCAACAAATTACAATTCCCTCCCATCAGCTTTTACTTTTTTAGAAGATTGCACTTCAGCTGTCAAATCAATATCTGCCAATCAATTTAAAGCTTTCAATTCAAAAGGGAAATTACATATTTCAGGACTTGAAAATTTATCAGTTTCGGTATTCAATCAGATGGGAGGGAGGGTTTTTCATACTTTGTTTGCATACAAAGATGTCGAAGTACCAATAAATCCCGGATTTTATATTGTCAGATGGAACGAACTTAATCAGTGCCAAAAAGTTCTTATTCCTTAATAAGATTTTATTTCCATCACTTTCCGTTTAAAATCTTTCGATTCGTAAAGGGCTTTGCATTTTATCTTTGTTTTGTAAGTATATATCGTATTAACAGAATAGTCCAGAAAGTGAGCAATTTTTTCAACATCATTAATTCCCAAACGGATTAATGCGTATATCCGAAGATCTGTATTCAACAATTCGTCATTTTTTAAATGAATTTGTTCATCCGGTTTTAGAAGCTTGTTAAATTCTTCTACAAAGATAGGAAATATCTTAAGAAATATTTTGTCGAATCGTTCGTATAATGCTTCTCTTTCTTTTTGAATATCCAGATTTTGAGGAAATTTTTTCAATTCATCGTATTGCTTAGCAATCACTTTCTTATTCACCCACCTCTGCAAAAACCCTAATTTTTCGATAAATTCGGAATTTTGATTGAAAAAATAACCAATGTATTCATTTTTAATGAGATTTGCATCCATCAAATCCTGATTGGTAGCCTGGATTTCCTGTTTGGCTATCTGTAAATGCTTTAGTGATTTCCGAATAAAATATAAAGCAAAAACTAATGCAATCACAAGAATCATAATAAAGACAACAAACAGCTCCACCCTATCTCTCTGCTTCTC
This sequence comes from Paludibacter sp., assembly GCA_017882285.1. GTDB lineage: Bacteria > Bacteroidota > Bacteroidia > Bacteroidales > Paludibacteraceae > Paludibacter. Next base: position 13,041 of record JADGPS010000070.1, read on the forward strand.
AATTATATTAACCCTTTCACCTTCAATAATAGGCAGGATGTTTCCAATTTCAAGCTGACGATGTCGGGCATTATAAAACGATGCATCTTTAAGCGCCTGACGAATATAAACAACTGCAGTAGTTATATCCCTTTCTTTATAAAGCAGTTGAGCCAGGTTACGAAGTGCAACTGTTTCTTTTGTTGATGATTTGATATCGGCAATTGCCGCTTGAATTAAATATTTCTTTGCCTCATCTTTGTTCCCTTGTAATCCTAAAATATAAGCAATACTTGAAGTTGCAATAGCAAAATCATGTTCAGAGTAATTTTGGCAGTTAATCATTTTCTGGAAAGCATCTATTGCCTCTGAATACTTTTCAGTTTTCATATTTTTCAAACCAACAGCAGACCAATATCTGGAGTTATTTTGAGGCAAAAGCATTATTGCAGAATCAATAATGACATTACCTCTGTCATTGTATCTCTTTCTGAACTCAGGCATTTTGTTATAATCAGCCATATCATAATACAACCTTGATTTGCAGGTATAATAATCAATTTTTGTGTCTGTACTGCAATCTCTAACATTAAATGAGGACAAAATATCAAATGCTTCGTTGAATAATCCGGAAGATAAAAAACAAAATCCTTGCTTTACCTTTGAAGAAGTAATTTTATCTTTATCATCCAATCGTTTGGAAACATCAATCAGCTTTTCAACGTAAACATAAGCAGAATCATAAATATAGGAGCGATATTCATTAAACAAATCGGTATATAATGGATATAGTATCAGATTAGCATTCTTGTTTAACGCAATTGATTTTTTGATTCCTTTAATTCGGTTTTCTTTCAGCTCATCGTAATAAGATTGGTGAGCGATATAGTAATTAATCGAATCCAGCTTTTCATTTTCTGCTTCAATTCGACAGAAAAAAGTGAACAAAAAGAGAATCAACAATATAGTAGATTGAATTTTCAAAACAAATCTGTTTTTTATAAAATTTAATATCAATTACAAATGTAGTAAATTTTTATACATATTGTGCGAATATTATCATTATCAAATTTTAAGAATTATAAATTCAATTAGTAAATACAACTTTGAGGGGAAGATAGCATAGTTTATTTTCTTTGTACAAAATTTCCATTTATAAGTCATCTAATCAAAGACCAAAGATATATTATTTGCTCTAAAAGCAAAGGGATATGACAAAAATGAAATAGTCAGTGTTATTATTAATAAAGAAGCAGGCTTCCCAAATCGGAAAGACTAGTCTTATTTTAAGTCCCCTTTTGGAAATTTAGGGATCTAATATGCATGATCGTCACTACATTTAAGCAAGAAACTCGTTAAAAATATAATCTTACTTATTGAGAAACTAAAGTAAAAGAAGTTAAATTTTAGATATAAACCGGAAAACATTTCAACTTTTCTATCAAATTACCGTTATAAACTCAAAATTAAAATGACTATAAAATGAGTTGGATAAAAAATAACATTGTAGGTTTATTGTTTTTTGGAGGAATAATTTTAGGTACTAACAGTTGCACAAGCACTAATCCACCAGTTTATACAGGTGTAAAAACAAATGGAACTCTGGCGGTAAGTACGGTTACGAGCACTTCAGGTGGAGGTTATACTCCACAAAACGTAGTGGCAATATGGATTGAGGACAATTCGGGGAAATTTATTAAAACCCTTTTAGTCAAGGCACAATCACAAATGGGATATTTATCAAACTGGCTAAATGCAACTTCTACTGCTAATGAAGTGGATGCGATTACGGGCGCAACTGCACGTTCGTATGGAGCTTTAACTTGCAGTTGGAATGGAACTGATTATCAAGGGACGTTGGTAAGTGATACCACGTATCGGGTATGTATGGAATTGACAGATGGTCATGGTTCCGGGAATTTTTCCTATTTCCCGTTTAAAAAAGGAACTGCCGCCGACACCCAATCACCAGTTAATAAACCGAGTTTTTCGTCGGTATCTATTAAATGGACACCTAAATAAAGACTTGATTTTATTCTAATTATAACATACTCACACATTAACGATCGGTAAAATGTGTGGGTATTTTTTTGAAATATCCCTGTTGTTGAAAATAAATTTCTACTTTTGCAGAAATAAAAAACATTCGCTTATGAATCCATTTCAAAACCTCCATATTGCCATTTGCAACGACCATGCCGGCTATGAACTTAAAACAAAAATTGTAGAATACCTTGAGGGTGAAGGCGTAAAAAAACTAAAAGATTTTGGAGCGTTTTCGGCAGAGAGCAGTGATTATCCCGATTTTGCGCATCCGATGGCTTTTGCTGTTGAAAATGGGGAATTTGATTTCGGAATCTCAATTTGTGGCAGTGGCAATGGTATCAGCATGACTGTGAATAAACACAAAGGTATCCGTGGCGCACTTTGCTGGAATCCCGAAATTGCAGCATTAGCCCGCCGTCACAACAATGCAAATGTTTTATCGCTACCTGCCCGGTTTATCACTGAATCTGAAGCGTTAGATATAGTTGAAACTTTCTTTATGACTGATTTCGAAGGTGGAAGACATCAAATTCGAATTGACAAAATACCCTGTTAATTATTTGCAATATAACTTTTCCAAAGTTTGGAACTTTGGAAAAGTTTATTTTAAAAAAGAAAAATGCAACGAACAGAAATATCAGAATACGGTGAATTTGGTTTAATTAAACACTTAACCGAGAAATTTAAAATCGAAAACTCTTCAACGCTTAAAGGCGTTGGTGATGACTCTGCAGTTTTGAATTACCAAAACAAAAAAGTGTTGGTAACTACCGATTTATTATTGGAAGGAATTCATTTCGATTTGGTGTATGTTCCGTTGATGCATTTGGGATACAAAGCGGC
>JADGPS010000028.1 GCA_017882285.1 Paludibacter sp.
CCTATTCCGGGTTTGGCAGAAGCAGGTGATATTATATTAACCAACCGGGAAATTCTCGATTTGAAAGAACAACCAACATCTTTGGTAGTTATCGGTGGCGGTGTAATCGGGATGGAATTTGCCAGTTTTTACAACAGCCTTGGTACGAAAGTAACGATTGTGGAAATGCTTCCTGAGATTCTGGGGAATAACGATTTTGAAATCTCAGCCATGCTTCGCGATATTTACGCAAAGAAAGGCATTGAATTCAACCTCAACGCCAAAGTAGTGAAAGTGGATGGCAACAAAGTCATTTTCGAAAAAGATGGAAAGACCGAATTGGTGGAAGGTGAAAAAATATTAGTCAGCGTTGGTCGTCGTGCCGTTACCAAAGGTTTCGGGTTGGAAAATCTGAATGTGGAATTGGATCGTGGCGGTATCAAAGTGGACGAATGTATGCGTACTAATGTCCCGAATGTATTTGCTGCGGGCGATGTCACCGGATTCTCGTTATTGGCTCATACTGCCATGCGGGAAGGCGAAGTGATGGTGAATAACCTCACAGGACGAGCTGACGTAATGCGTTATAATGCTATTCCGGGTGTGGTATATACCAATCCCGAAGTGGCTGGTGTTGGCGAAACAGAAGAATCGGCTAAAGCAAAAGGAATTGCCTATAAAATAGCAAAACTTCCAATGGCTTATGCAGGACGTTTCGTAGCCGAAAACGAAGGTGGGAGCGGACTTTGCAAAGTACTTATCGGTGAGAAATACGGTGAAATAATCGGTGTTCACATACTGGGAAATCCTTGCAGTGAAATTATTTACGGAGCTTGCATGGCGATAGAAGAGGAAATGACTTTGGAGCAATTGCAGGAAGTTGTGTTCCCACACCCGACGGTAAGCGAAATTTTCAGGGAAACGATTTTTTCCATATAACTGCCCCCTAACCCCCTAAAGGGGGAGAAAGAAAATAGCCCCAAACCCCTAAAGGGGCTTAAAGAACAAGTTCTTTTTAGAAAGAAGGGATTTTGTCATTAATTATTAAAACAATACTAACTTATTCCCCCTTTAGGGGGTTAGGGGGCAGATTAATTTAATCATTAACCAATCAAAAAAAGTTCGCTTAATTCCCCCTTTAGGGGGTTAGAGGGCAACATGGCTTCATTTAATTTTCTTGTGAATGCAAAATAAAACATGAATGAATAATTACAACAATATTTCCACTATTATTTTCGATTTAGGTGGAGTCCTTTGTGATTTGGATATTGATCGGTGCATTTTGAATTTCAAACAATTAGGTCTTGAAAATTTTGAACATTACCTGAATAACTTCGGTCAATCCGGCTTCTTCATGCAACTTGAGAAAGGGCTAATAACTGCCGCAGAATTTCGTGATGAGGTACGGACACTGACTTCAAAACCACTTACTGATGAACAAATAAATGAAGCATGGAACTCTTTCCTGGTTGGAATTCCAACTGAAAAACTGGATTTAATAATTGAACTTAGAAAAAAGTTCCGGATTGTTCTTCTCAGCAACACCAATATTATTCACTTTCCGGATACTGTTGCAAGATTTTTTACTTATAATGGAATGTCAACGTCCGATTATTTTGATAAATGTTACTTGTCGTACGAAATGAAAATGGCGAAACCCGATGAGGAAATATTTAATGCGTTGCTCGAAGCTGAACAAGTGTCAGCAAACGAATGTTTGTTTCTCGACGATGGACAGAAAAACATAGAACAGGCAGCCAAATTGGGCATTCAAACATATCTGGTAAAAGCCGGTGAAGATTTGAGTTGGTTGGTTGATTTAGTTGATTAAGATGACTCGTTGATTTGGTTTAGTAGTTAATTATAAATTATGAATTATGCATTATAAATCAGGTTGCGTTGCCATTGTCGGGTTTTTCGACGGAGTTCATTCCGGACACCGTTTCCTGATTGAGGAATTGAAAACATTGGCGCGTGAGCGAAATCAAAGAAGTATAATCATTACTTTTGCCATTCATCCGCGTAAAGTTTTGAATTCGGACTTTCAACCTCTGCTTCTGAATACGTTGGATGAAAAAAACGAACATCTTGAATCAACCAAAGTTGATGAAATCAGTGTACTCGATTTTACGGTTGAGATGGCACAGTTGTCCGCCTATGAATTTCTGGACATTATTTTAAAACAACAGTTCAACGTAAAAACACTTTTGGTAGGGCACGATCATCGGTTCGGACATAACCGCACCGACGGATTTCCGGAATATAAAAAATACGGGGAAATGCTCGGCATGGAAGTTATTCAGGCACAACCTTACAAAACTACCGAGGACAGCCATATCAGCTCATCCGAAATCCGGCTGGCTTTGCAACACGGCGAAATTGAACGTGCCAACCGCTTGCTGGGTTATTCCTATTCTATTCAGGGAAAAGTAATTACCGGTTTTAAAGTGGGTAGAAAAATCGATTTCCCTACGGCCAACCTGCAGGTACTTGATGCCGATAAATTGATTCCGGCACTTGGAGTTTATGCCGTGCGCGTTTATTGGAACGGCAACCCTTACAAAGGCATGATGAATATCGGAACACGCCCGACCCTTGCAACAGAGGCTCACATAAGCCTCGAAGTGAATATTTTTGATTTCAACAAAGATATTTACAATCAGACGATCAAAGTTGAATTTATTAAAAAAATAAGGGACGAACAAAAGTTCAACGGAGTGGACGAACTCATTGAGCAGCTTAAAAAAGACAAGGAAACGGTGAAAACGTTGATTCGTTGAGTTGATTATTTGTTGAAAATTCACTATCAATTATCAACTGTCAACTATCAACTGTTAATTGTTAACTGATAACTGTCAACTGATCACTATAAACTTCCATCCGATTTTTGGAATCGTTTCTATAACGATATTCTCGTCCTTGCTTAGTTTAATGCGGAGTGACGACAGGATATTGTGCATTGATGCTTCCTTTTGTTTCAAATCTTCATCGTTCCAGACCGATTCCAGAATTTCATTTTTCGTAACCACTTTTCCGATATTCTCGCACAATAATTTCAGAACAGCACTTTCATTTTTCTGCAAATGGATTTTTTCGTCACCGAACTGGAAATTGCTTTCTGCCGGATTAAAAAGGTAGATGCCTATTTTATACGTTTTATTGGATTCGATTTTCAAATTCCCATTCCACGCAGGTGCAGTCTGATTTCGCGATAACATTTCATTCATTCGTAAAACCAATTCGCGGATGCCAAAGGGTTTTTTCAGATAATCCACATTTCCTGTTTTAAAACCTTCCTGAATATCTTCAATCTGCGTGCGCGAAGTGGTAAAAATAATCGGCACCTGACTTCTTTGCCTTATTTTCTTACTTAGTTCAAAACCATTCATTTTCCCTTTCAGGTTTACATCCAGCAAAATAATATCCGGTGGATGCGCAATGAACTCATCCATTGCATCGATCAAATTTTCACCGTTGGTCATATGAAACACATCAAAACCTTCGCTCTCGAGCCCATCGGTGACCATAAATGCCAGATTGGCATCGTCTTCAATTAAAAGTATCTTTTTCATGCCGGCAGATAAAGAATAAATTCACTTCCTTTTGTTTCTTCGCTTTTCAGTTCAATGCGTCCGGCATGTTTTTCCACCACCGCTTTCACATAACTCAGTCCAATGCCAAATCCTGTTGGCGAGCCTGCTTCGGTATTTAACCGCGTGTATTTGTCGAAAACTTTATCCAGTTTGTCCGCTTTAATGCCTATTCCGTTATCTTTTACCGAAACGCACAACGAGTCTTTCAGTTTTTTCAACGTAATGGAAATCAGTACCGAACCGCCTGAATATTTAATCGCGTTGTCGAGCAAATTGGCCACACATTGCCGCAAATGATCCTTGTCAGCATTAATCTGATAATCGTCCGGAATGTTTTCAATCTGTATGCTGACTTCTTTATCGGCTACGGTCGAAAATTGTTCTTTCAGTTTTTGAACTTCTTCCAGCAGGTTGAATTTCGAATAATTCAGCCGGAAAACTCCTTCTTCAGCCATCGACAGCGTCATAATCATGGTAATTTTCTCCGACATATCGCGGGAGGCTTCTTTTGAGATAGCCAGATAACGTTCTTTTTTAGCCACGTCATCATTTATGGTGGGTTTAGATAAAGCTTCGAGTGCCAAATGCAATTGTGCCACGGGCCGTTTTAGTTCGTGAGCCGTATGCCCGAAGAAATCATTCTTTACTTCCATCAACTTTTTCTGGCGCGCCTGAGTACGGAACAAGAACCAAAAACCGTAGAAGCAGAAGAGTGAAAGCAGAAAAGAGCTCACCAGTAGTGTGCCCATTTGTTTAAAAATACTCTGAAACGGATTAATCAAAATCAATTGCAGCGATTTTTTCCGTTGAAAATCAATTAAAAGCATTTTTGAATGAATGACAAAAACAGAAGACTCAACGTTTTTACTGGAATGAATAACTACTTCAGTCGGCAAGGAATCAATAATGTTTACCGAGGAGGATGAATTTATATTCCGCGATTGAAGAATAGTGCCCGTAAGACTATCCAACCGGTTTATTTCTAACGGTACTTTGCCGTTGATATAATTGCTTACGGCCAGGTCAATTATTCCCAACGTGTTGTTTCCATGATCCTTATATTTACTCATATCCACTTTATTCGGATTATTTTTGGGGGGTGGAGGTATTACCGTCACCGTATCCTCATGAGTAATCTGTTTATATATTTTATTCCGGATAGTAATGTCCTTTCTAAAAGCATCTTCAATGATTGCATCCGATTCGCGGGTCAATGATTTACGCGTCTGTTGGTAATTTTCGTATACAATTAATGCCTGCGATACCAATATCAACAAAATACCTAAAACAGATAAATAAGTAATGATTCGTGTTTTCATCGCGGTTTTTTTAGTTGAATTAATCGGTCTGATTATACGGTAAAATTGAATTCTCAACGTGCAATTTTTCAATAACTAAAAATTTAACGTCAAAAGTACAATAAATTAGGAAAATATTAGAAAAAAATGAGAAATAAATTAGAGTTGGTTAAAAATAATTGCTATAATATTGCAGCATCAAATCTTCTTTGAAATTTTTGCGTAAGTAGCGGTGCAGTTTATTTGAAAAAAGTGAACACAGGTTTTCCACAAAGCCTAAACAAATTCAAAATCTGGATAAATAACATAGATAATTTTGCATCGATTGTGCCGCTATCTTACACTTTTTCTATTAAATCAATTTGGTGGCTGGCTTTACTTGACTGGATAAAAAAATATATTTCACAATTTTACATATAAATATAATAATGAATTTAACGAAGCGTTATTTATATTGTTAATACTCACTCTTAAATTAATTTGATATGAAAACAAAGATTTTTATTGCAGTTATTTTGTTGGTAACTATCAGCAGTTGTACAAAGAAAACCCAGCCTGATTTCTTGTATTTAAATGCCATTCAGCTAAAACCCCTTGGAATTGAGTTGAACGACAAAGGTGTGTTTTATAAGAATGAAAATCCTGAGTGGAAATCAGATCACGAAAAGTATGCCTGCATGGCATTCTATTGTACCGGTGAGATTTTTGTATCAACCATGCAGTTTCATGCAACCGATACGCTGAAAGCAAAGAATAGTGCCGATAGCATTATAGCAAGCAAAGAGCTTACAAAAAATGATTTCTATCCGTTGCTGATTGGAAATACCAAAGGATTTCAAAATTTCGATAACGGAAATTTACCTGCCGACATGAAATTACTTCCTGTTGCCATTTGTATGGCAGAAACCAACCTCACAAACCGGAAAGATACGGTTATTGTATGGCTCAGACCAACCGAATCTTTAAAGAAACTGCTTCCCGAAGGTATTCGTATGGAAGATTACCTGAGGACTAAAATACAGGGAAAAGAAAGCAAATAAAATAATCATATAAAATATCCTCTATTAAAATGAATAAAAAAACTTTTGTCCTCGCTTTCTTTTGTTTGTTTACGCTCTCCGTTTTTTCGCAAACCGCTCCCAATCTTACTGTTACTGTAAAAGGAATCGTGATGGATTCCGTATCGTTGCAAACCATTCCCTATGCCACCGTTTCGGTGTCAGCGGCAGCAACTCCGGATGTTTATCTGAAACGGATTGCTTCCGGTGCCAGGGGCGATTTTGAAGTGGTGTTGAATAAAACGGGCGATTATATGATTAGTTTTGAATCGGTTGGAATGAAGAAAGTGACACAAAAGCTGACCGTCACTCCCGAACAGAAAACAATCAATCTGGGGAAAGTTAGCATGTCCACTGCCAGTAAAGCATTGGGCGAAGTAACGGTAACGGCAGCCAAACCGTTGGTAAAAGTGGATCTGGATAAAATCAGCTACGATACCAAGTCCGATCCCGAATCGCAAAGTTCAACCGTGTTGGATATGCTGAAGAAGGTGCCCATGGTAACTGTGGATGGCGATGATAAAATACAACTAAAGGGCTCATCCAATTTCAAGATTTATATCAACGGAAAAGCTTCGGGCATGACCACCAATAATCCGTCACAGGTATTAAAAAGTATGCCGGCATCCAGCATAAAAAGCATAGAAGTAATAACAGAACCCGGTGCTAAATACGACGCGGAAGGAGTTGGCGGCATTATCAATATCGTTACCGATCATTCATTGAACGGACTGACAGGAACGGTACAAGCCAGAGCTAATACGCTCGGTGGGTATGGCGGTGGATTATATTTATCCACCAAAACGGGCAAGTTTGGATTGACTGCTAATTTGAATTATGGAAACAATCCTCAGCCGAATCAAATATGGAACAATGAAAAGGAAAATTTTAATTCGCAATCAACCAAATATATTTTACAAAACGCACTTTCCGATTCAAGGTATCAATTTTATTATGGAAACCTGGAAGCAAGTTATGAATTTGATACGCTAAATCTGCTAAGTCTTAATATTGGCGGATATTCCGGTAACGGTAGGTCAGTGGATCATGGAAGTACTTATTCTTTAGATGTAAACAGGGATACCCTTTCAGCATTTAAACAATTGACCACGAATGATAACGGTTGGGGTGGTATCGATTTCTCTCTCGATTACCAGCGAACGTTTAAAAAACCACAACAGTTGCTCACGTTATCCTATAAACTCAGCCGGACACCCAATACGACCGATAGTTATTCTGATTTAACCGGATTATTGAATTATACAAGTTACAACCAGCATATTCAAAACAATGCCCACGGAGATGAACATACATTTCAGGTGGATTATACCGAGCCGTTTAATAAAAAACATGTGGTGGAATTTGGAGCTAAATATATTTTACGAATAAACACGGGTATTAATACCTATTTGTTTCAAAAAGATTCAACTCAGCCCTGGATACCCACTCCGAATCAATCAACTAATAATTTAGATCAAACGCAAAACATTCTGGGAGCTTACGGAAGCTATACCCTGAAATTGGAAAAATTCAGTATCCGCGCGGGACTTCGGTTTGAATATACCGGTTCGAAAATTGTGTTGACTGATACTACGCTTTATCCAAGTTTTCCTAATTTAGTTCCTTCTGTAAGTATGAGTTATAAATTGAATGATGCAAATAATCTTCGGTTAAGTTATAACCAGCGTATTAGTCGCCCTGGAATCTGGTATCTGAATCCGTTTCGTGATTACTCCAATCCGTTTTCAATTAGCCAGGGAAACCCAGATTTAAAACCGGAAGTGGATAATTCTCTTTCATTGAATTACAGCTATATTACTCCGAAATTAAATATCAATTCGAGTCTGTTCACTTCGTTTACCAATAATTCTATCGAACGGGTAAGTACAGCGCTGAACGATACGGTGGTTTTTAATACCTATAAAAATATCGGATTAAGTCAGAATGTCGGTTTATCCGTTTATGGAAACTGGCAACCAAACAAATCTATCAGAATCAATCTGAATAGTAATTTGGGATACACTTCAATGACTACAAACGATGGAAGCGGTTTGAATAGCAGTGGAACAAACTTTTCTGTTTCAGGAGGTGGACAATTTACATTACCCGCTGAAATTAAACTGAACCTGAATGGCGGTTATTATTCACCGAGAGTGATGTTACAAGGTCAAAGTTCGGGATTTTATTATTACAGTATTTCCATTGCACGCGATTTTCTGAATAAAAAACTGAATGTATCTTTGTATGCACGGAATCCATTTGAAGAAAGAACAAATTATACCAGTTTCACGCAAACCTCTGATTATCGTTCAAACAGTGTCGGCACTTACATTTCCCGTAGTTTCGGATTGTCAGTGAGTTACAAGTTTGGAGAATTAAAAGATCAAATCAAAAAAGTAGAACGAACCATTACCAATGACGATGTGAAAGGCGGCGGAGGTCAGGGCGGTGGCGGCGGCCAATAATTCAAATCGACGAAACAGGATGATAAGTTATCATTCTGTTTTTGTTTTATATCAATACTATCAAGAAATAGATATTAAAGTAAATTTTCAACCAAAAAATGTATCTTTGTGCCTCGAATATGTTTCACAATCTAATGCAACATTCAAATGAAAAAAACTTTATTAACTCTAACAATTGGATTACTCCTTATGGGATGCGTAAAAACTGACAATCCGTTCTTCGAAGCGTACAAAAACAAGTACGGTGCTCCTCCTTTTGACAAGATTAAGAACGAGCATTATATGCCTGCTTTTAAAGAAGGCATCAAGCAACATCAGGCTGAAATTGATTCAATCGTCAATAATCCGCAAGCTCCCACTTTCGACAACACCATTGCTGCAATGGATTTCAGCGGTGATTTGCTGAAAAAAGTTTCTTCGGTATTCTTCAACTTATATTCTTGCAACACAAACGAAGGAATGGAAAAAATTGCCATCGAAATCACGCCAATCCTTTCGGAACACAACGACAATATTTACCTGAATGAGAAGCTTTTCGCCCGTGTAAAAACGTTGTACGATAACCGTACTAAACTGGGTTTGACTGCCGAACAAAACCGCTTATTGGAAAAATACCATCGCAATTTTATTCGTAGCGGTGCAGCTCTGAACCCAGAACAAAAAACTAAACTGAGAGCCATCAATAAAGAACTTGGATTAGCGCAATTGGCTTTCGGTAAAAATGTGTTGGACGAAACAAATTCATACAAAAAGATTGTAGACAAAGAAGCTGATTTAGCCGGATTGCCCGAAAGTGTTCGTCAGGCTGCTTCAGAAGCAGCAAAAGCTGCCGGTAAAAAAGGGAAATGGCTTTTCACTACTCAAAAAGCAAGTTTTATTCCGGTGCTTCAATACAGCGAAAACCGTGATTTACGCAAAGAATTACTGATGGCTTATTCAACTCGTGGAAATCATGATAATGCAAGTGATAACAAAGCAGTTATCAACAAAATCATGAAACTTCGCACACAAAAAGCGCAATTACTTGGTTTTGCCACTTCTGCCGATTTTATTTTGGACGACACGATGGCTAAAACACCATCTGCTGTGTACAGTTTGTTGAAAACTGTTTGGACTCCCGCTCTTGCAAAAGCTAAAGAAGAAGCGTATGACCTTCAAAAGCTGATGGATGCCGAGGGAAAAGGTGAAAAACTTGAACCGTGGGATTGGTGGTACTATTCCGAAAAACTCCGCAAGGCGAAATACGATTTGGAAGAAGAAGCGTTAAAACCCTATTTCAAACTGGAAAATGTGCGTCAGGGAGTGTTCGATTTAGCAACAAAACTGTATGGATTGAAATTCAAGAAATTGACTGATATGCCGCTTTACAACCCCGATGTAGAAGTGTTTGAAGTGAGTGATGCCGACGGTTCGTTGATTGGAATTTTGTATACCGATTATTTCCCACGTGCCGGAAAACGTGCCGGTGCATGGATGAACAACATTACCGATCAATATTTTAAAGACGGTGTAAATCATAGACCTATCATTTGTAATATTGGTAATTTCACAAAACCAACCGCTGATAAGCCATCTCTGCTCAATATGGACGAAGTGGAAACTATGTTTCATGAATTCGGACATGCACTTCACGGTTTATTGACTCAATGCACGTATCCAAGTCTTTCGGGAACAAGCGTATCACGTGATTTTGTGGAACTTCCGTCTCAGGTCATGGAAAACTGGTGCTGGGAACCGGAAGTAATGAAAACATACGCGCGTCATTATAAAACCGATGAATTAATTCCGCAAAAATTAATTGATAAAATCCAGTTGGCAGGAACGTTTAATCAAGGTTTTATCAATACAGAATTACTTGCCGCTTCCTTCCTCGATATGGATTATCACACGATAAAAGATACTGCCAACATTGATGTAAATGCTTTTGAAAATGCTTCGTTGAAACGTATGGGAATGATTCCTGAAATCATTGTTCGGTATCGCAGCACGTATTTCAACCATATCTTTTCAGGTGAATATTGTGCCGGCTATTACAGTTATACATGGGCGGCTGTGTTGGATGCCGATGCATTTCAGGCGTTTAAAGAAACCGGTGATATTTACAATCCGAAAGTAGCAACAGCTTTCCGTAAAAAACTGTTGGAACGTGGAGATACCGATGATCCAATGAAACTGTACCGTGATTTTCGGGGTGCCAATCCAAATCCGGATGCATTACTTAAGAAAAGAGGATTAAAATAAAAGACAAAAGACAAAAGACGAAAGACCAAAAAAGAGAACAGTTAATTATAAGCAAATTAACTGTTCTTTCCCAACTACCAACTAATAACTACCTACTACCAACTATTTCATGCGTTTATCATTAAAAAATATTATTGTTCCAAGTATTCCGCTGGCGGCATTGTTGGTATTAAGTTGTGTTGCGGTGTGGTTCTCGGCTTATTTCGGAGAGCGATTTGCAACACTTCCAACTCAAAATACTGTTTTTTATCTAACTAATATTCAACCATTCATTCAGCCCAATTCACTCCTTTCAAATATTGTAAGTATTACTTTCGTGTTTCTTAATGCATTTCTACTGGGGCAAATTAACAACCGTTTTACCCTCATCCGAACCCGCACTTTCTTGCCCATCTTTATTTTTCTGCTTCTAATGGGTTCGTGGAATGAAACACATCTGGTAAATGGATCGCATTTAGCTCTCACTTTTATTGTGTTGGCATTATTTTATTTTTTCGGTATGTCACGCGACACAAAAGCTTCGGAACAAGCCTTTATGGGAAGTTTTTTTATCAGTATCAGCAGTTTACTGATTAATCCGTTGATTTTCCTGATACCTGTTTGCTGGATTGGATTTGGAATTTTTCAGAGTTTTTCATTGCGCACTTTTTTAGCATCAGTTTTTGGTACGTTAGCTCCCTGGGTTCTTTATTTGTCAGTACTTTATTTAATGCATAATGAAATTAATTTTTCAACTGTTTTCCATCTCGATTTTGATTTCAGTTTTAATATTTCATCCTTTTCACTCCCGCAATTCATCTATTACGTTTCCATCTTTATTATTATGCTGATTAGCCTTAGTGGAATGTTTTCCATTTCAAGCGGAGATGCAATTCATACCCGAAATAAGCTGAATTTCTTATTATTAATGCTGATTTCTGTCTTTATTATTACTTTAATTTTCAGAAGTCAGTATGCGTTGTTTTTGCCTGTCATTGCATTGATTTACTCCATATTGATTTCGCATCCGTTTACTTTGAAGCAAAATAACTTTTACGGTATCCTTTTTATCATTTTCTGCACTTTAAACATAGCATTTGTAATTTCTAAATACTTTCTGATATAAAATGACAGGATTCATGGAACTCGGCTACTTCGGCCTCTTTCTTGCCTCTTTTTTGGCCGCAACAGTTGTGCCTTTTAGTTCTGAAGTGATTTTTTCAGCTATGGTTTTTGGAGGTTTGGATGCGTGGACTTGTGTTTGGGTAGCTACTCTCGGCAACTGGATGGGAGGTATGACCAGTTATTATGTCGGTTTGTTGGGGAAAATCGAATGGATTGAGAAATATCTTGGCGTGAAAAAGGAGAAAATGGAGTCGTATACAGTCCGGATTCAAAAATATGGCGACTGGTTTGCTTTCTTCTCGTTTGTTCCGTTTATCGGCGACGTGATTGCCGTTGCTACCGGTTTCTTTCGCTGCAACTGGTGGAAAGTAGCCATCTCCATGTTGATAGGGAAATTTGCCCGCTATGTAGTTTGGATGTATTTTAATGGATTATTTATCAAATAGTAAAAAAATTTACTTTTTCTGTGTTTTATTTGTTCGTATTTGAAATGTTTAATTAACTTTGTAGACAACAACTTAATTTAAATATTTATGAAAAATAAACCATTCACATGTATACTGCTCTCACTCACTTTAACCGGTTGTTCATTATTTTACCCTCTAAACACTCAGTTGGATGAATTTAAACATACTAAAAAGACAACATTAGAAATCGGGGTGATGCCAACGGAACATCTTAGTTATAATGTTACAACCACAAACATTACCTTTGAAAAGTGCATTTCGGAATCGGGTGAAACCTTAACCGCCTATTTTGTACTTAACCGGAATTCATCCAGTTTTAAATTAGAAAAACGTTGTTTCATAAAGGCGTTTGGAAAAAGCTACGAAACAGTCATTGAAAATCAAGAAACTGAAAACAGATCGCAATTGTTATCGAGAACTGAATCTTCATCCGTAAAAGACAGTACGAAAGTAAAAACGGAATCAAAAACTATCTCAAACTCGTATGATTATTACGAAGAAAAATTTGTAATCCGTTTTACTCCGGAAATGGTTGAATCTATTAAAAAGACAAATGAATTGATTTTCAGGTTCTATTTGTGGCCAAAACAGGCTACATTCAGATTAACCGGGCTCCTATTAAAACGTGTAAAAGAACTCCTTTCGGTATAAAAAAATGCTCTGGAAAACCCATAACAAATTACTATTCGTTAGTTTATTATTCGTTATAAACTCCTCGTTTACATGGAGTCAAAGCGAACTGAAAATTATTGATAAAAGGGTCAATTTCGGTTTTCGCCCAACTCAAAACCGAAATATCGATGTGGTGATTATCCATTCTGTTTATAATGCTTCGGGAGGCGATAAATATAATGTTGATTTGGTAATCAACCAATTTTCGCATTACGGGGTAAGTTCGCATTACGTCATTGGGCGCAGCGGTGCCATTTATCAATTGGTAAAAGAGAAGGATGTCGCATTTCAAGCCGGAAAAAGCAGTTTGCCCGATGGACGGACAAACGTGAATTCCTGTTCAATTGGCATTGAGCTGATTACAACAAAAGATAGTCTTGATGCTCCCACAAAATTACAAATCAAATCACTGACGGCTTTAGTGAAAGATATTCAAAGCCGGTACAAAATCAAATACGTGCTTCGTCACAGCGATATTGCTCCAGGCAGAAAAACCGATCCGTGGAATATGAACTGGGAAGATTTTTTGAAAACAATTGAGGATAAAAAAAGCGAGTAAATCAATCAGATTACCCGCTTTTTTGATTTTATAAATGTATTTTTAAATCGCCATTAAATACGATTTAAAGGACTGAAAATCTTTGGTTATTGGCTCACTTTTCTTTTCACCCTTCATAAACTCCTGCAATTTCAGCGGAATTTCCACTTTCTCTCCAATAATATTTTCAACCGTTTCCAGAAACTTAGACGGATGAGCGGTTTCAAGAAAAACGCCTGTTTCATTGGCATCCAATTTATCTATCAGAGCACGATAACCAACCGCACCGTGCGGATCGAGTAAATAACCGGTTTCCTGATAGCAGCTCTTCAATGTTTCTGCTATTTGTTCATCATTATAACTTACGCCACTTATTTCGGCTGAAATAGCAGCGTGTGAACCGTTGTACAAATCCAACACACGGGCAAAATTGCTCGGATCGCCCACATCCATGGCGTTGGCAATGGTTGAAACCGAAGGACGTGGACGGTATTCGCCTGTTTGCAAATATTGAAGGAAAATATCGTTGCGGTTATTGGCTGCAATAAAGCGTTTCACCGGCAATCCCATTTTTTTTGCAAACAATCCGGCAGTAATATTTCCAAAATTTCCACTCGGAACGCACATCACCAGATTTTCAGCTTTTCCGAGCTTTTTCAGTTGAGCATAAGCGTAAAAATAATAGAACGATTGTGGCAGGAAACGGGCAACATTAATGGAATTGGCTGAAGTGAGCTTCAGTTTGGCATTCAGTTCTACGTCCATAAAAGCTGATTTTACCAACGCCTGACAATCATCGAACGTGCCATCCACTTCCAATGCCGTAATATTTTGTCCAAGCGTGGTAAACTGGCATTCCTGAATCGTGCTTACCAATCCTTTTGGGTAAAGCACATACACGTGAATTCCTTCCACGCCGAGAAACCCGTTTGCCACCGCACTTCCGGTATCGCCCGAAGTGGCAACCAGCACATTTACTTTTGTATCATTTTGCTTCTGGATAAAATAACCCAACAAACGCGACATAAATCGTCCGCCTATATCTTTGAAAGCCAGCGTTGGTCCGTGAAACAATTCCAAACTGTAGATATTATCAACAACATGCACTAAAGGCACATCGAAGTTCAATGTTTCGTACACAATTTTCTTCAACGCTTCCGCTTCCACATCTTCGCCAAAGAAAGCATCTGCCACCATATAAGCCATTTCCTGAAACGAAAGATTCTCAATCGTATCGAAAAACGATTGCGGCAAAGTTTTAATCGTGTCGGGCATAAATAAACCTTTGTCTTCGGCTAAACCCTTCACCACAGCGTCCTGCAAACTGACGCCGGTTACTTTTTTATTGGTACTGTAATATTTCATTGTTTAACTTTATTTTTCCATCAAAAACAAATATTCGTGGTGTTTACCATCACTATTTATCCAATCATTTGTCCACCTCATATTAGCCATAACGTTTTGTTTATAGTCGATTTCTATCGCTTTCAACAGCTTACCTGAACCGGAAATTATACTATTTAGCTCTTCTTTTGTGGCTCTGCCGCCGGAACTATACGAAAGTAAAATATAATGTGATTGCGTTTCTTTTATCAATTTTCCTAAGGCTTCCGTAGCTATAAAATGTCTTTGATCATTTTTCCTAAACTCTTCAAATACAGATCCTTCTACTGTATCTCTTGAATCTTCTCTGCGATTAGCTTTTCCAAAAATTTGTGGCTTATCATTTTGTATGACAGTTGTCCAAATATGATAATATGAATTATAACGAACCCGACTTGGTGGCATCTTTTCGTTATTTGAGCCATAAGGCGGGTCCAAATAAACAAAATCAAATTCGTTTTGTGCAATTGTATCAAAAATATCACCCCGAATAACCCGATTATTACTCTCAATTTTGAAACGATTCGGCAACTTCAGAACCATATCCTTATAAGAACGTGAAGACCAATCAGATAGATAGGCAACATAATGCCCCAACGTACTATCAACAGAATCCAAAGCGTAAATTAAGCTTGTAAGAATGACACATTTATCTTCCCAGGCTAAGTTTAAAACATCTATTTCGTCACGAATAGCATCCAATTTACGAGTGTTTTTAACTTGAAATGGACGTTTCAGTTCACCTTCTTCACCACCATAATTCTCTGTAAACCAACCATCATATCCTTTCTGATTATTCAAATAATCTAAAATATCTTGATAAAACTGATCTGATTTGGTTGATTTTAAATAACAAGTTGCAAAAACTTCAGACCAAACAGCAATGTCATTTGCCGTGGTGTTGTAACCTAAACGACCAAAAGCCTGTGAAACCCGTGTAGAACCGCTAAATCCATCCAAAACAGTTGTAACATCTTTCAATTCAGCAAGAACTTGGATAATATAAGGCAGTATTTTTAACTTGGAACCGGCATATTTTATCCCTTCCGTTTTAATTGCATGTTGCAAGTTAGCCATTCAGACGATATTTTTGAAATATTATTTTATCAATTTCTTCATAAACTCAGCCCCTTTCAACAAGCCGTAACTTCCATTTTGTGCGGAAAATTCATCATAAACCATCACGTCATCGGCCTTTTCACCGGGTTTGTAAATAATAAATGGAACCGGCTTAATGGTGTGTGTTTTAATCGCACAAGGTGTGGGATGATCGGGTAAAATGGCTATAACAACCGGTTCGTTCCATTTCGAAACTTCTTCGAAAATCGGTTTTACCACGCGGGAATCCAGGTATTCAATCGTTTTTATTTTTAACTCCACATTGCCTTCGTGTCCGGCTTCGTCGCTGGCTTCGATATGCAAATACACGAAATCATTTTCATGCAAAGCGTCTATAGCTGCCTGTGCTTTTCCTTCGTAATTTGTATTGTAAAGTCCGGTAGCACCTTTCACTTCTATTACTTTCAAACCGGCATAAACGCCAATTCCTTTGATTAAATCTACGGCTGAAATTACCGCTCCGCTTTTCAGATGATAAGTTTCAAGTAATGTTTTCATTTCGGGTTTGTAGCCCGGCGACCACAACCATATACTGTTGGCTTTGTCCTTTCCGGCGGCGGCACGTTTCAAATTTATCGGATGATTTTCAAGCAAAATTTGAGAACGCAGCGTGAGTTCATTCAGTAAACCGGCTGTTGCTTGTGCTTCAGGCGTTTCTGCCTGAATCATCACATCTGCAAACGGTGTTCCGGTCACATCATGAGGCGGCGTACAATTCAGTGCTTTATTTCCGTCCTTCATTTTCAGCAAATGTCGGTACGAAACGCCGGAATAAAAACTCACAATATCCGAACCCAATTCTTTTTCCAAAAAAACAATCAATTCACCGGCTTCCTCATTGCTTATATGACCCGCTGAGTGATTCTTGATTTTACCATTTTCAATGCAAATCAGGTTGCAGCGCATGGCCATTTCGTCAGGCTCGATTGTCACGCCCATGCTCGCTGCTTCCAACGAACCACGACCTTCGAACACTTTAGCTACATCATATCCCAATACACTCAAGTTTGCAATTTCGCTACCGGGTGCAAAACCTGCAGGAATGGTGTCGAGGATTCCGTTTTGTCCCAACATGGCGATTTTATCAATATTCGGTATATTGGCGGCTTGTAACGGCGTTTTATTTCCAAGCGATGCAATCGGCTCATCCGCCATGCCATCACCGAGTATGATGAGGTATTTCATTCTTCTGTTTCCAAAAAATCTTTGTAATCTGGCAATGCTTCTTCAAATTTCTTTACAGCTTCAGCCAGCGTCGAATATAATTCTCCACCGGCAGCATTCAAATGACCACCACCGTTAAACAAATCGGCAGCTACTTTGTTAGCTGGAAATGTTCCTTGCGAACGGAGCGATATTTTTATTTTGTCGGTATCTTCACGCATAAAAACCGAGAAATCAATACCTTCAATGGAGAGCGGGATATTCACAAATCCTTCTGCATCGCCGTTTGTATAATTAAATTGATATAATTCTTTACCTGTCAGCGTAATCAGGGCTGCACGATATTCGGGATATACTTTCATCTTTTTGTATAAACAAAAGCCCATAAGTCGAAATCTGTCGGGCGAAAAAGTGTTGTAAACCTTGCGGTAAATGGCATCTTTATCAACCCCCAGTTTGATTAACTCAGCAATAATTATATAGATTTCCTGACTGTTTGAATTGTATGTAAATCCGCCTGTATCGGTCATCATGCCGGTATAAATACATTCAGCACAAGCCAGATTGATTTTTGAGAAATCGCCCATGCGACATATTAGTCTGAAAATCAACTCGCTGGTGGAAGATATTTCAGGATATGAAACGGCAATGTTAGCAAAATCACCCGGATGTAAATGATGATCAACCAATATTTTCGGAGCTGGTGCATTTATAACCGCTACGGTCATTTTTTCCATGCGACTTGCCTGATTGAAATCCAATGTAAAAATCAATTCGGCTGAAGCAATAAGATCATCTGCTTTTTCTTTGTAATTTTCGTAATTGAGCACACATTCAGCTCCCGGCATCCATACCAGAAAGTTAGGAAACATTGAGGGGACGATAACAACCGGTTCTTTTTCCATGGTCATTAAATAATGCCACAATGCCAATGTGGAACCCATTGCATCACCATCGGGACCAACATGAGTCACAATAACAATTTTATCCACCCCATCAATGGCTTTTTTTACCTTGGTGATAAGGTCTTCATCAATAATTTTTGAAATCATTTATCCTGTTTTAAATTGAATGCAAAAATAGCAAAAAAATGTGATTTTGAGAATTAATTGAATTTCTGATAGTTAATCTTTAATATTCAGAGTATAAGCACCGTGCTCGGCTACCGAGTAAAACACAATCTGTCTTGTTTTGCAAACTTGTTTGATATTTTCAGTGTACCATTTGGAAATGCTTTTGTCAACAATAATTTTACGCGGATGCACGCATTCAAGAATTTGATTAATTTTCGGTTTTAATCGATTCCCAATAATCAAATAATCCAGTTGAAGTGGATCAGAAGTTATTTTCTTGCTCAAAATATCTTGTGTCAAAATAAGAATACGTGAACCTTCATAATAAACAAAACCGTCCGAAAACCAATTGTTTTTTTGAATGAAAGTTGGTTTATCCAGTTTCTGATTTTGCCAGAATGCTTTTGCAATTCGCTGAATTTCAATTGAATCAGTGCTAAAAACAGAATTCTTGTTACGATTTATAAAATTGACATGTGTACTCTTTTGACCGGCATAAACGATCATTCGCTTCGAAGTCAAAGTTTGATAATTTGTTTGCAAATTGAATATACAGGTAAGCAAAAGGCAAGTCAAACCAATAAATAACGGAGTAAATTTTCGGTTAAAATAATATCCGGATAGACAGAAAATGCCAAGAAATAATACAATTGTTTGCTTAATATCCAACGAAATATGCGAAACAGAATAGGGCAAATTCTGAATCCAAACAATAAAAAAGTTCAGCAACCAAAGTGACCATTTCAATATAAATCCTACAGCAACTGATAAATAGGGAATAAACGAAACCATCAACAAAGCCATAGCCAGATAAATAACCAAACTGGAAAGCGGAATGGCAATGAAATTTGTTACCAAAAAATAGTTTGGAAATTGTTGAAAATAATACAAAGTAAATGGCGTTGTTCCAAGCTGAGCAGCAATGGAAACCGAAAACATTTCCCACGTAAACTTGGATAATTTATTTTTCGGATTATACAACTTATCCACAATGGGCTGAAAGAATATAATGCTTAAAACGGCGGAATAACTCAGCTGAAAACCTACATCGTACAAAAAGTTTGGATTGTAAAGAAGCATGACCAAAATGGACATAAATATCGTATTGTAAATCTGAGATTTTCGCTCAAAACAAGTTGCCAATGCAACAAAAGTAAACATCAGCGTGGCTCTGATTACTGCCGCCGATAACCCCGAAAGGAAAGCGTATGCCCATAGAAACAGCATGATAAACAGGGTTTTGAAAACTTTTTGTCGTTGTGTTTTATTCAAAAATCCCAACAAAAATGCCATTACCACATAAACAACACCCACATGCATTCCGCTTACCGAGAGGATATGCATGGCTCCGGTGGCACTGTAACTGGCTCGCAAATCCGGTTGCAAATCGTCGGTATAGCCCAACGTCAAGGCAGCCAATACGGCAAATTCATCACCCTGAATATTGAATTTTCGGTAAATATCTAATAAATAATTGCGCCATTTGTCAGCCTCGCGGCGGATAGAGAATGCTTTATTTCTACCCGAAAATTGCCAACTTCCGGACGAAATATAACCGGTAGCACCAATTCCCTGACGCTTCAGGTACGCAGCATAATCAAAACCATCCGGATTCAATGGCTTTTCGGGTGGAGCAAAATCGGCTTCTATCATCAAACGGTCTCCAAATAATAATTTCGAAGTGTTTTTGTCTTTTTGAAAATAGAGAATGGCCAGACCATGAGCCGGTTTCCACCCGTTATCAAAAAACTGCAAAATATCAGCTTTACAAAGATAGGATTTTGATTTTTCAACCGGTGCGGAGGTGAGTTCAACCCGATAAATTCCTTTTTGATGGAGATGATCAAATCCGTTTGATTTCTCTTGTTCGTTACCCAGTAAATATGCCAGCGAAAACATGAAAATAAAAATTCCGCAGCCAAAAAGCCAACGGAATTGAAATTGTCGTTTTGGTACCCGAATGGCAAACGACAATAAAATCAAACAGGCAGATACAATAAACATTGCATACAAACTCCAACTAAAAATCTCCACAAATTGATAAACAATAATACCAATCACAAAAGGGAGCAACAACCTGAGGAAAGGAGTTCGTTGCAGAAAGTCCATAAAGCTATGTATTTAGCATAGAATGTATTGTTTCAATCGGATTTGATGTTTTAAATACCGCGTTTCCGGCAACCAGCACATTTACGCCACGATCAAAAAGTTTAAGGGCATTTTGAAGATTAATACCTCCATCAACTTCAATCAAACAATGTGCATTTTTGCGTTTGATTATTTCTTTTAATTCATCGATTCGTGTATAACTCTCTTCTATGAATTTTTGTCCGCCATAACCCGCAAAAACTGTCATAAGCAGCACCAAATCAACTTTATCGACATATTCTTCCAGTACGCTTACCGGCATATCAGGATTGATGGTGATGCCGACTTTTATTCCTTCACTTTTTATTTTTTCAATAACTTCCAACGGATTTTCAACCGTTTCGTAATGAAAAGTCAAAATCGCTGCTCCGGCTTTGGCAAAGCGCTGAATATATTTTTCGGGATGAACAATCATTAAATGCACATCGAGCGGTTTGATACAATGCTTCTTAACTGCTTCTATTACAGGAAACCCAAAGGAAATATTGGGTACAAAACTGCCATCCATCACGTCAAGGTGTAACCATTCGGCTTCGCTGGCATTAATCATTTCACAAGCAGCTTTCAAATTACCGAAATCGGCAGATAATAACGAAGGTGAAATTATTTTGGACATGGGAGAAATGAATTTGATTAAATTAAAAATGATGTTGGAAGTGCAAATATAATAAAAAAAGAGACGTCTCAAAATAATTTGGATCAGCCTCTTTAATAAGTCCCTTTTTAAGGGAACCAACGGTCAGCGACCGAAGGGAGATAATTAGGGATTATTTATTTTCCCTGTTCCTTTGCCCAACTATCTTTCAGCGAAGCGGTGCGGTTGAAAATCAATTTATCAGCCGTTGAATCTAAATCCACATTGAAATAGCCAATTCGTTGGAACTGGAAATGATCGAGCGGTTTAGCATCTTTCAATGAGGCTTCTACCTTACAATTGGTCAATACTTTCAATGAATCGGAATTTAATAAATCGCGGAAATCGCGTTCGTCTGCCGAAGGGTTTTCAACACAGAAAAGCCGGTCGTACAAACGCACTTCAGCAGGCAGACTGTGAGCTGCCGAAACCCAGTGAAGCGTTCCTTTGACTTTGCGATTTGATTCGGGCATACCACTCTTGGTCAATGGGTCGTATTCGGCATAAATTTCTTCGATATTGCCATCAGCATCTTTTTTGCAACCGGTGCATTTTACGATATAAGCACTTTTCAGACGGACTTCTTGTCCCGGAGTCATGCGGAAGAATTTCTTCGGGGCATCTTCCATAAAGTCATCGCGTTCGATATAAAGCTCTTTCGAGAAAGCAATTTCGCGTGTTCCTGCCGATTCATCTTCCGGATTATTCACTGTTTCCATCATTTCCATTTGTCCGTCAGGATAGTTGGTAATAATCAGTTTTACCGGATTAAGTACAGCATTTACACGAGTGGCGGTCTTATTCAAACTTTCACGTACTGAATGTTCCAGCAAGCCAACATCGTTTTGCGCTTCAAATTTGGTGTAGCCAATTTTATCGATAAAACTGTGAATGGCTTCGGGCGAATAACCACGGCGACGCAGACCACAAATAGTCGGCATGCGCGGATCATCCCAACCGCTCACCAATCCTTCCTGAACGAGTTGCAACATTTTGCGTTTGCTCATAACGGTGTAAGTCAGGTTTAACCGGTTGAATTCAATTTGTCGCGGACGGTAATCCGAATTTTTGAACTGATCGATAAACCAGTCGTAAAGCGGACGATGCACTTCAAATTCGAGCGTGCAAAGCGAATGTGTCACACCTTCGAAATAATCCGATTGTCCGTGAGCATAATCGTACATTGGGTAGGCTTTCCATGTCCAACCGGTGCGATGATGCGGATGCGAATTGATAACGCGGTACATCAGCGGATCGCGGAAATGCATGTTGGACGAAGCCATATCAATTTTGGCACGTAATACCATGGCACCTTCGGGAATTTCGCCGGTATTCATTTTCTGAAATAATTCCAGATTTTTTTCAATCGGACGATTGCGGTAAGGGCTTTCAGTTCCGGGAACGGTTGGTGTGCCTTTTTGTTTGGCAATGGTTTCTGCCGATTGTTCGTCGATATAGGCTTTTCCCTGTTTAATCAGCTCGACCGCCAAATCCCATAATTGCCGGAAATAATCGGAAGCGTAATACACGTTTTCCCACTTGTATCCGAGCCATTGAATATCTTCCTGAATAGAATCAACATATTCAATGTCTTCTTTGACCGGATTGGTGTCGTCGAAACGAAGGTTACAAACGCCGTCGTAATTGCGTGCAATACCGAAATCCAAACAAATTGCCTTGGCATGACCAATGTGCAGGTAACCGTTAGGTTCGGGTGGAAAACGTGTTTGAATTCGTCCGTCATTTTTACCATCTTTCAAGTCTTGCTCCACAAAAGCTTCGATAAAATTCAAGCTTTTCTTTAGTGCTTCATCAATATTTTCCATACATATTACGAATTACATGTTACATTTTACAAGTAAAGACGTATAAAATATACGTCCTACTTATTGTAACTAGATTTTGTCTATAATTGCCAGTGCAAAAATAGTCGAAAAATTGGAAATTGAACAATTGAATGTAAATAAATATACAAATAATCGTTATTACGATTACACAATTTAACATTTATACGATTCAACAATTGGAACTACTCAAAGTAACCTTTGATAATTCCACGGGGCGAGTTGCGCACGAAAAGCAAAATCTCATCACGTTCTTTGGTAGCGGGTAATTCGGCTTCGACGCGTTCTATAGCATGAGTCGTATTCATGCCAGACAAATAAATATAGCGGTAAATATCCTGAATGTCACGAATTTGTTCGTTTGTATATCCGCGACGACGCAATCCTATTGAATTTATTCCTGCATACGAAAGTGGCTCACGACCGGCTTTTACAAATGGAGGAACATCTTTGCCAATTTTGGAACCACCTTGAATCATTACATGTGAGCCGATTCTGGTAAATTGATGAATTAAACATCCACCACCTAAAATAGCAAAATCATTAATTTCTATTTCACCGGCAAGTTGACAGGCATTTGCCATAATCACATCATTACCAATCTTACAATCGTGTGCCACATGACAATAAGCCATTATCAAACAATTGTCACCTATTATAGTTTTTCCTTTGGCAGCAGTTCCTCTGTTTATCGTTACAAATTCTCGAATGGTTGTATTGTCACCTATAATCGCCAGACTATCTTCGCCTTTAAATTTCAAATCTTGCGGAATAGCACCAATTACTGCTCCGGGGAAAATACGGCAGTTTTTACCAATCCGAACGCCTTCCAGAATGGTTACATTCGATCCGATTTGTGTTCCTTCTCCTATTACCACGTTTTTATCAATGGTAACAAAAGGCTCAATAACTACAGTTTGAGCTATTTTTGCGTCGGGATGAATATATGCTAATGGTTGTTTCATTTTTTTTAAGTCCCCTTCAGGGGATTTAGGGGTTCTTATTTATTCTTTACTATCTGAGCCATGAATTCCGCTTCGGTAACAATTTTTCCACCCACAAAAGCACGACCTCTCATTAATGCGCAACCACGACGCATTGGTTCTATCATTTCCAAATGGAAAATGACCGTATCACCAGGAACTACTTTCTGACGGAATTTTACATTGTCGATTTTCAAAAAGTAAGTTGAATATGTTTCAGGATCTTCAACAGAATTCAAAACCAATAAACCACCGGTTTGCGCCATGGCTTCAACCAGTAAAACACCCGGCATAATCGGTTCATCAGGGAAATGTCCCATAAAGAATGTTTCGTTTACGGTTACATTTTTCACGCCCACAATCACTTTTTCGCGCATTTCTATGATTTTATCAACCATCAGGAACGGCCAGCGATGTGGAAGCAATTTGCGGATGGCATTTACATCCAAAACGGGTGGAATGGTATCGTCGTAAATCGGGGCATGAATTTCCTGTTTTTTAATTTCTTTACGAATCAGTTTTGCAACATCCGTATTGATTTTATGTCCGGGATAAGTAGCGATCACTTTTCCGCGTAAGGGTTTGCCTATCAATGCCAAATCACCAATTATATCAAGCAATTTATGACAGGCAGGCTCGTTGGCAAATTTGATACCTCCATTCATATAGCCCAATTTATTGGCATCGTGATGAGGTTGATGCATCAAATCGGCTAATTTATCAAAATTCTCTTGTGAAACTAACCTGTCGTAAATAACAATTGCATTTTTCAAATCACCGCCTTTTATCAGATTCATTTTGATTAACGGTTCAATTTCATGAACGAAAACAAAAGTACGTGAGTTGGCTATTTCGGCTGCGTAATTGTCTAACGAAGAAAGACTTGCAAACTGATTATTTAAAACGGTAGAATTAAAGCCAATATGAACGTCAACGCTGAAAGTATCATCTGGCAGAATAGTGATTTTTGCTCCGGTTTCAGGCACACTGTATTCTATTTTCTTCCGAACGATATAATAATCTTTTTCAGCATTTTGTTCCTCAATGCCAACTTGTTGTATGCCTTCTACAAAATATTTTGCACTACCATCTAAAATCGGAAATTCCGGTGCATTCACTTCAAGCATACAATTGTCAACTCCCAATGCATATAAAGCAGATAGAACATGTTCAATGGTACTTACCTGGATTTCGCCCTTTTTCAAGACTGTTCCACGGGTGGTTTCAGTTACATATTCAGCTACAGCATCCATTACTGGTTTTCCGTTTAAATCAACCCGTTTGATTTTTAAACCATGATTTTCGGGAGCCGGAAGGAATGAAAGTGTTACTTCCAAACCGGAATGTAAACCTTTTCCGGAAAGTGTAAAAGCATGTTTAATAGTATTTTGTTTCGACATATTCATTTAGTTACAAGTTACAAGTAATAAGTTACAAGTAAAATGTTAGTAATTTATATTGATAATTGGAAATTAAAAAATTGATAATTATTTTATTTTATTTTCTAATTCCTCTATTCTCTTTTGCATTGCATAAATTAATTTCTGAAGTTCAGGAAGGTTTTTATGAACAATAGCTGATTTATGAAAATTCATGACCGGAATTGCCGGATAACCCTGTAAAGTTTGATTTGGAATTTTAACCGAATTCGGAACGCCGGTTTGTGCACCAAAAATAGTGCCATCTGCAATTTGTAAATGTCCGGCAAGACCAACCTGCCCTGCCAAAATGCATTGTTTTCCCAATTTTGTTGAACCTGAAATCCCTGTCTGAGCTGCAATTACAGTGTTTTCGCCCACTTCCACATTATGTGCAATCTGTACCAGATTATCAATTTTCACTCCTTTACGGATGGTGGTACTTCCTAAAGTGGCTCTGTCAACAATTGAATTTGCGCCGATTTCGACATTATCTTCCAAAACGACATTTCCCATTTGAGGAATTTTTTTGTACGATCCATCTCCGTTTGGTGCAAATCCAAAACCGTCGGAACCAATTACAGCTCCCGAATGCAAGATGCAATTATTTCCAATCACACAGTCATTATACACTTTAACTCCGGAATACAAAGTCACATTTTCACCCAAAACAGCTCCATTTTCTATGCTGCAATTGGGATGAATCCGCGCGTTTTTGCCAATAATTACACTTTCACCAATGTATACAAAAGGTTGTATATAAGCATTTTCACCGATGTTTGCACTTTCCGAAACAAAAGCTAAAGGAGAAATTCCTGTTTTTTTTGGTTTGGTTTGATCAACCAACGAGAGTAAAGTTGCTAATGAATGATAAGCATCCTCAACACGAATAAGTGTAGCCTGTACTTCTTTTTCGGGGTGAAAATCTTTATTGACAAGCACAATACTTGCCTGACTTTCATAGATGAATTGACTATATTTAGGGTTGGATAAAAAACTCAATGTTCCTGGTTTTCCTTCTTCAATTTTTGAGAAGTCACTTACTTTTACCAAAGGATTACCTTGTATCTCCCCTCCTAATAAATCTGCAATTTGCTGAGCTGTAAACTCCATAAGTAATTAATAATTAATAATGAACAATTAATAATTGAAGATTAAATCAATCATTTCTTGCCTATTGATGTATTCTATAATAGAATTATTCGATAACTTATTAAAAAATTGGTTGCAAAAGTACTAAACTATTTCCAATTGACCATAAAACACACCAAAACAAGCCTTTTTTTCGTCATTATTAATTTAATTCGGTTGAATTAGATTCGATAAAAACAAAAATAATGTTTTTCTACTTTTTTTGTCAAAACAGTAATATTCAGCATATCCGACGCATCTGCAATATCTTTCACAGTGCCGTCTTTGTATAAAATGTTAATATTATCATCTTCGGGACTATAAGTATCGGTACTAACAATTTCTTCGCCCATAAAATAGGCAGCTTCATGTGCACTAACGTTAAAATGTTCCCTATATTGTTTCAGTTGAGTATTTCGTTGTATTTCGTCAATTGGTTGCGTTCCGATTTCAACTTTAAACAGCCGCCTGTCGGTAAAAGCTTTGCATAAGATAGATAAAACCAAATCGGTATGCGACGCCCATACTTTGATGGCACAAATAACATCAGAATCATCGAGCATCGCAAAGTGTTCCAATGCTTCTTCCGAACGTTCAAAATGGTATTTATCTACTTCATTGTAAAGAAAATAATGCAATGCCGGCGATGCAAAAAGTTCCACATGGTGGCTTGCCAATTCTTTAGCTCGCTTCAGGATATTCAAAAGCATTTGTTCAGCCGCCACCGAAGTTTTATGTAAATAAACCTGCCAGTACATTAAGCGTCGTGCCACTAGAAATTTCTCGATAGAATAGATTCCTTTGGCTTCAATAACGAGTTGGTCGTTATGAATGTTTAACATTTTAATGATGCGTGCAGCACCAATTATTCCTTCGCTTACACCCGAATAAAAACTGTCGCGACTTAAATAATCCAGTCTGTCCATGTCCAATTGGCTCGAAACCAATTGATGCAAGAACTTTTTAGGATACACATTGGTGAAAATGTCCAATGCCATATCCAGTTTTCCATCGAGTTCTCGGTTGATTTTTTGCATCATCCAAAGCGAAATTTCTTCATGACTTACACCGCTGACCAAACTATTTTCCATGGTGTGCGAAAATGGTCCGTGACCAATATCGTGCAACAGAATACTGGCCTGAACAGCTTCAGCTTCCGCTGCTGTAATTTCCTGTCCGACAAGTTGTAACTGTGCAATGGCTTCACCCATAAGATGCATGGCACCCAACGAATGTTGCAAACGGGTGTGTTGGGCTCCGGGATAAACAAACGACGATAATCCCAATTGTTTGATACGATTCAATCGTTGAAAATAAGGATGTTGAATGATATCGTACAAAAAGTCGTTCGGAATATTAATAAATCCGAAAACAGGGTCGTTAATGATTTTACGCTTATTTGGGGTTTTCATTTTTAATCTTTCTACTAACTTTTCCAAAGTTTAGAACTTTGGAAAAGTTGAATGCGATTATTATTGCGCAGCTAATATCTCAGTAAGCCATTTCCAGCACTTTTGTGTCGAACTTACACTCAACCGTTCGTCAGGTGAATGCACGCCGTACATTTGAGGTCCTATGGAAATCATATCCAAATACGGATATTTTTCGAGAAACAAACCGCATTCCAATCCGGCATGAATAGCTCGTATTTTCGGTTCTTCGCCAAATAATTTTTTATAGCTTTCTTGTGCTGTTTTCAGTATGTCCGATTTCAAATTTGGTTTCCAACCCGGATAACCATCACCATGCGTTACTTTTGCTCCTGCTAAGGTGAAAACAGCTTCCACCTGCTGCATAATATTGTATTTTGACGATTCTACCGAACTTCGCTGGCTTGTAGTGATCAAAATGGTGTTGCCTTCTTTCATTTTTACAGAAGCCAGATTGGTTGACGTTTCCACCAAACCGGGCATATCCACACTCATGGCTTTCACTCCATGCGGACAGGCATAAAGCGCATTCAATAAGGTATTTGATGTGTTTTTGTCGATAACGGTTTCGGGTAATGTTTCAGATTCCAATTCAAATCTCATAGTAGGTTCCACATTCAATTTTTCATTTTCTATATCGTTGACATAGGTATTGAATAATACACGCAATTTTTCTTTTTCTGCGAATGGAACTGAAGCTATCGCCATCGCTTCGCGTGGAATGGCATTGCGCAGGTTTCCTCCATCAAAACTATGAAGGCGTACATCCATCTTTTTATTCAGAGTCCACAAAAAACGATTCAGTATTTTGTTGGCATTCCCCCTTCCTTTATCGATATCGTCGCCTGAATGACCACCCTTCAACCCTTTGACAGAAACTGAAAAAGCGAAATAATTTCCGGGTGATTTTTCCGGTTTGTAAGACAGAACAACCGTTGTATCGATACCTCCGGCACAACCTACAAAAATTTCACCATCATCTTCCGAATCCAGATTAATCAGCACTTCACCGCTCAGGAAATTCTGTTTTAGTGCGAAAGCACCGGTCAGTCCTGTTTCTTCATCCACTGTGAACAAACATTCCAATGCCGGATGCTTCAAATCGTCGGAAGCCAGTACAGCCAGCATCATCGACATGCCAATGCCGTTATCGGCACCAAGCGTCGTGCCACGGGCTTTCACCCAATCGTCTTCAATATAAGTCTGAATAGGATCCGTTTCAAAATTAAAAGGTACATCGCTGTTTTTTTCACAAACCATATCGATATGCGATTGAAGAATGACTGTTTTGTGGGTTTCGTACCCTTTTGTGGCCGGTTTGTAAATCAATACATTGCCTGCCGCATCTGTTTTAGTTTCCAGCTTCTTTTTTCCGCCAAAATCTTTCAGGTAAGCGATGATGCGTTCTTCTTTTTTCGAAGGACGGGGTATTTGGGTAATTTCATGGAAAAAAGACCATATCGGAATGGGTTCAAGTGTTTTCATATCGTAAAGCAGTTGTGTGAATTGAGTTTAAAAAATGCGTAACGACAAAGGTAAGGAAAAAAAACGCATTATCAATAGTTTGATTTTAAGTAGAAGTACGATTATGTTCTGTAGATTTATATTTATCAGTCCAAATCTTTTCTTCTAATTTACAAGATTTTCTTACATTTTTCAATCTCCATTCTTTTTTGTAATTTTGCACATCATGCTGCTGAAATAATTGACAATAAATTAAAATCAACTTTTTCCGGTAAATCAGTTGAATTATGTGATCCAAAGATTTATTTTAAATTATTGAATGAAGCATTATGAATTATGAATTAGTATACTATGTTATTCTCCGATATAATTGGCCAACAAGAAGTTAAGAAAAGATTTATTCGTTCGGTGACCGAACAACGGATACCGCATGCGCAGCTTTTACGTGGACCGGAGGGAGTTGGAAAACTGGCGCTGGCAATTGCCTATGCTCAATATATTTGTTGTGAAAATCGTTCGGAAACGGATTCGTGTGGTGTTTGTCCATCGTGTGTAAAATACAAAAAACTGGCACATCCCGATTTACATTTTGTTTTTCCAATAATAAAACCACCAAGCAAAACTACTTGTGTTTGCGATGATTTTATTGCTGAATTTCGCGAAATGGTGCTTGGGAATATGTATTTCGGGTTAAACGACTGGTATTCAAAAATCTCGGATGACGTCAAGCAAGGATTGATTTATTCCAATGAAAGTGAGGAAATTATCCGCAAGTTAAGCTTAAAAACCTACGAGTCGGAATATAAAATCATGATTATCTGGTTGCCTGAAAAGATGCACGGGCATTGTGCCAACAAGTTATTGAAAATTCTGGAAGAGCCACCCGAAAAAACGGTTTTCCTGATGGTGTCGAATGAACCGGATCAGATTATTTCCACTATTCTTTCTCGGACACAGCATATTCATATTCCACGTTTGAGCGAAGATGAAATCACTCAGGCACTTTTGGTGAATGAGGAACGGGAAGTGGAACCCGAATATGCAACTTATGCAGCTCATATCGCCAACGGGAGTTATTTGAATGCTTTGTCGGTGATGAACGAAGGTGATGAAAACAAACTAAATTTTGAACGTTTTATCCTGATTATGCGTTTAGCTTGGCAAGTAGGGAACAAGAGAAATCATGAATCGCTAAAAACGTTGCGAAAATGGTCGGACGATATGGCTGTAGCTACGATGGGAAGGGAGCGACAGAAGAATTTTCTGGTTTATGCGCAACGAATGACACGCGAAAACTTCATTCGTAACATACAAGAACCCGAATTAAACTACTTAACTTCATCGGAAGCAGAATTTGCGCATCGATTTTCACCCTTTATCAACGAGAAGAACGTGGAGGATTTAATGAGTGAATTTACTCTGGCAGAAAGGCATATCGAACAGAATGTAAATGCAAAAATGGTTTTCTTCGACCTTGTGCTGAAGGTAATTATGTTGCTGAAAAGATAGTTGTCAGTGAAAAGTTTGTAAAGTATAAAGTTTGTAAATTATAGATACTTAAAACTTTATTGACTTTCAAACTTTATGAACTTTATAAACTAAAAAATGGATTACAAACTAGATACCGGCGGTTGCCGAATGAATAAAAAGGGTTGCAATCGCAATTCTTTACAAAAACTCAGTACGTTCGACTGGATGTGTGATTTGCCTGAAACACAGAAAGATACTGACTTTGTGGAAGTTCAATTTAAAAATACCCGCAAAGGTTATTACTTGAATAGCACCAAAATTCCACTCGAAAAAGGAGATATTGTTGCTGTAGAATCAACGACCGGTCACGAAATTGGCGAAGTGACTTTGGTAGGAAGACTTGTGTTGCTACAAATGAAAAAATACAATGTTCATCCCGATAAAATTGAAGTGCGTCGTGTTTATCGCAAAGCCAAAGAAGCTGATTTGGATAAATATCAGGAAGCCAAAGCGAAAGAACAAAACACGATGATAAAAGCCCGTCAGATTGCCGAAAGTTTGAAACTGAATATGAAAATTGGTGATGTGGAATTTCAGGGTGATGGTAATAAAGCTATTTTCTATTACATTGCTGATGAACGTGTTGATTTCCGCCAATTGATAAAAGTTTTTGCTGAAACATTTCGCGTTCGCATTGAAATGAAGCAAATAGGTGCGCGTCAGGAAGCAGGACGAATTGGTGGAATTGGTCCATGTGGACGCGAATTGTGCTGCTCGGGTTGGATGACAAATTTCAATTCCGTTTCAACGAGTGCCGCCCGATATCAGGATATTTCGCTGAATCCGCAAAAGCTTGCAGGCCAATGTGCAAAGTTGAAATGTTGTATGAATTTTGAGTTGGATTCATATATGGATGCCCTGAAAGATTTTCCGTCGAAAGAAATTCAACTAGAAACAATGGATAATACCTTTTATCACTTCAAAACCGATGTGTTTAACGGACTTATTTCGTATTCAACTTCACCTACTTTTGGTGTAAATGTGGTTACAATTTCTGCAAAACGTGCCAAAGAAGTGATAGCCATGAATAGAAAAGGCTCTAAACCCGAAATTCTCGATGACCAATCGGAAGAAATAACAAAACCGGTTGTAATTGACTACGAAAATGGTGTTGGTCAGGATAGTTTGACACGTTTTGACACAAGTAGAAAGAGATCCGGTAACAAAAACAAACGACCAAACAAACGTCCGCAATTCACTAACCCTGAACAAGGTGAAAACAAAGGTAACGGACTAAAATTTCAAAAACCAATAAAAAAAAATGAAAATGGTGCCAGCGAAAACAATGAATAAGATTATTGCATTGTTTTTTACATCGTTGTTTGTTGTTAGTTGCACCAACAATGATGTGTTTTTCCGCTATAAAACTGTAGCTCCTTCAGGTTGGAATAAAGATAGTCTATATACTTTTGATATTCCGATAAAAGATATTTCAGCCTCCTACAATATATATGTAAATATAAGAAACAGAGGCGAATATCCATATCAAAATTTGTGGTTGTTTTTAAATAAAATGAATCCGGATAGTTTACAGACCAATGATTCGATTGAATGTTATCTGGCCGATGGACGTGGGAAATGGCTTGGTTCGGGCATTGGTTCAATCAAAGAAATGACGGTTTTATATCAGCAAAATGTGCGTTTCAACAAAGCCGGAATTTATCACTACAAAATTGTCCATGGTATGCGCGATTCGATTTTAATGGGTATTAATGACATTGGCATGCAGGTGGAAAAAGTTGATAGTAAATAGTTTATAGTGAATGGTTTATAATAAATAGTTTGGAAAACATAATTTTTCTTTCCAATCGTGAATTGTAAACCTGCCTGCTGCAGGCAAGTATTTAAATCGTAAATAGATAAGTGGGTAAGAATAAGTTGGCAAAGTTTGCAGATATTGAAGAGTTTCCGCATGTATTTCAGGTTTCATCGCATGCAATCCGCGAAGGTGAAAACTTTGACATGAAAGGGAAATGGAATGAACTTTTTTTTAAAAATAACCATCCCATCGTGTTGGAATTAGGTTGCGGAAAAGGTGAATATACAGTCGGACTTGGTCAGCTATATCCGGATAAAAACTTTATTGGTATTGATATAAAAGGTGCCCGGCTTTGGACAGGAGCTAAAGATTCGTTGGAAAAAGGGATGAAAAACGTAGCATTTCTCCGCACCAATATCGAAATGATTCATCACTTCTTTGCCGAAAACGAAGTGAGCGAAATCTGGCTGACTTTCCCCGATCCCCAGATGAAAAAGGTAACCAAGCGACTGACTGCCACTAATTTCATGAAATCATATCAACAATTTCTAAAATCCAATGGTTTGATTCACCTGAAAACCGACAGCAATTTCATGTTCTCGTATACGTGTGAAATGGTGATAGCAAACCACTATCCGGTAGTTTTTTCGAACAACGATCTTTATGCTTCTGATTTAAATGACCCGATTTTAAAGATAAAAACTTATTATGAACAACAATGGTTGGATCGTGGTTTGACAATCAAATACATTCAGTTTTTGCTTGAGAAGCGGGACGAATTTATCGAACCGGATGTGGAAATTGAACCGGATGCGTATCGGAGTTTTTGCAGAAGTAAAAGACAGCATTTAAACAGTGATCAGTTAACAGTGATCAGTTAACAGTAATTACAATCTTATTATTTCGAACTTGTAATTTGTAACTAATATGACAATATCTCCAAAATTAATTCTCGATGCTTTGATGCATGTTCGTTATCCGGGAACCGGAAAAGACATTGTCACTTCAGGAATGGTGCAGGATAATATCCGCATTGAAGGCAACAAAGTAACTTTCTCGTTGGTTTTCGAAAAACCAAATGACCCGTTTGCAAAATCTGTTGGTAAAGCTGCAGAACAAGCTATTTTGACCTATGTTGGCGAACAGGTTGATATTAAAGGGAATATTGAACTTATTACAAAAGAAATTCCAAAACCAAAACCGGTTTCGATATTAAATCATGTAAAGAATATCATAGCTGTTTCGTCAGGCAAAGGAGGTGTTGGAAAATCAACTATTTCTTCAAATCTGGCAATTGCATTGGCATCGCTTGGATACAAAGTTGGATTACTCGATGCTGATATTCATGGACCCTCTATTCCTAAAATGTTTGGCGTTGAAGATGCACACCCCGAAGTCCGTGAAATAGATGGCAAACACATCATTATCCCCATTGAAAAATACGGGGTAAAAATTTTATCTATTGGATTTTTTGTAGATCCCGAACAGGCTTTAGTTTGGCGAGGTGCCGTTTCGAGTAATGCTTTGAAACAGCTTATTACAGATGCCGAATGGGGAGAACTGGATTTCTTTGTAATGGATTTACCCCCCGGAACAGGCGATATTCATCTGACTTTAGTCCAAACAATGGGGATTACAGGTGCCATTGTTGTAACAACTCCTCAAGATGTGGCATTGGCCGACGCCCGAAAAGGAGTAAACATGTTTATGGGTGAAAAAGTAAATGTTCCGGTTTTAGGACTAATTGAAAATATGTCCTGGTTTACACCCGCCGAACTGCCTGAGAATAAGTATTATATTTTCGGCAAAGAAGGAGGAAAAAGGTTGGCCGATGAATTGAATATTCCGCTTTTAGGTCAAATTCCCTTGGTTCAAAGTATTCGGGAAAGTGGTGATGCCGGTCGCCCAATTGCATGTGATGAAAATTCAATCATGTCTTTAGCATTCAAACATTTAGCTCAAAATGTAGTAGAACAGGTTGATTTACGAAATAAAAATAGGGCAGCTACTATAAAAGTTGAAATAATCAAGTAATTGTGAAGAACTTAATCGACATATCTGCTTTCAAACAGTTACATTAGCTATTTGAAGTTTCAATAAATTGCATTTCATTCAGTTTTAGAATATAAATTAAGTATCTTTACCATCCTGTTTTAGAACTTAATCTTTTTGAAAAGTTTGTAAACAGCTGATATTTTTTGTTTTATAATCAATAAAATAATAATATATGAAGCCTACAATTATTGATTTGCTGAATACGAGCGTTGACAAATATGCTCATGAACCATTTCTTTGGAAAAAAACGACTACTGAATTTTTACCTACCACGTATCTTGAAACTAAAGAACAATGTCATTTGCTGGCTGCCGGATTAATCGATTTGGGAGTTGAAGTCGGAGATAAAGTGGCTTTGCTTTCGGAAGGACGGAATGCATGGATTATAGGAGAATTAGGTATATTGCATACCGGTGCCATTAATGTTCCATTATCCATAAAACTGGAGGAAAGTAATGATTTAATTTTCCGTTTAATACATTCTGAAGCTAAATATATTTTGGTTTCGGGCGGCCAATTGAAGAAAATACGCACGATTGCAGGTGCTATTCCTCAAATTAAAAAAGTTGTGGTTTTTGACGAACAAGCTGAATACGAAACGAAAGAAATAAGTTTGAAAGAAGTACTTAAAAAAGGGGCTGAATTTCAGAAAGCAAATCCCGGAGCAGTTGAAATAAGAGCAAAAGCAATCAAACCGGACGATTTGGCAAATATCAGTTATACTTCAGGAACTACCGCCGATCCGAAAGGAATAATGCTTACTCACCGAAATTATACAGCCAATGTTGAACAGGCATTAACGCTGATGACAATTCCTTCAACTTACAGAACACTCCTTATTTTGCCGCTCGATCATTGTTTTGCTCACGTAGCAGGATTTTATAGCTTTATGGCTTGTGGAGCAAGTGTCGGTACAGTTCAGACAGGAAAAACAGGTGTCGAAACATTGAAAAATATACCAATTAACATAAAAGAACTGAAACCAAGCTTATTACTCAGTGTTCCGGCTTTGGCAAAAAGCTTTAGAAAGAATATTGAAACAAGCATTCGTGCTCAGGGACCGGTTATTAACTGGTTATTTAACACAGCCTTAGATTTGTCGTATTCGTATAATAAAGAAGGATATAATAAAGGTCAGGGGGTACAATTTCTAAAGAAACCGCTTTTAAACTTGTTTGACAAGATACTCTTTTCAAAAATTCGTGAAGGTTTTGGTGGTCAACTCGATTTTTTTGTAGGTGGAGGTGCTTTGCTCGATATTGATTTACAACGCTTCTTTTATGCCGTTGGTATGCCTATGTTTCAGGGTTATGGATTGTCGGAAGCAACACCGATTATTTCATCAAATGGAATGATAAATCACAAATTGGGGTCATCCGGTTATTTGGTGAAGCCAATGGAATTAAAAATATGTGATACTGATGGAAACGAATTGCCGAACTTTGAAAAAGGCGAAATCGTGATTAAAGGCGAAAACGTAATGGCAGGTTATTTCAAAAACGAAAAAGCTACTGCCGAAACGATCAAAGATGGTTGGTTGCATACCGGCGACATGGGTTATATGGACAATGACGGATTTTTGTACGTGGTTGGTCGTTTCAAAAGTTTGTTGATTTCGAGCGATGGTGAAAAATACAGTCCGGAAGGAATTGAAGAATCGTTGGCTGATAATTCATACTTTATTGATCAAGTGATTCTTTATAACAATCAAAATCCCTACACTACAGCACTGATTGTTCCGAACAAAGAAGCTCTGAAACGCTACGTTAATCATAAAAAACCTCATTTAAGTTGGGAAACTCACGAAGCAAAAGTGTTGGCACTGGATAAACTGCAACGTGAAATAAATCAATTTCGGAAAGGCGGAAAACTGGAAGGAATGTTCCCTGAACGTTGGTTACCGGCTGCTGTGGCTGTTATTGGCGAACCATTTACCGAACAAAATGGGTTGGTAAACAGCACTATGAAAATTATACGCGGAAAAGTAGAAGAACGCTATGCTTCCCGCATTGAAAGTTTATATTCGTCGGGAGCCAAAAGCATAGACAATCCCGAAAATATTGATGCCATCTCGTAAATTGACAGTTGAAATAGTTGATTTGAACAATTAATTCATAAAAGTAGTTTTATTTGAAACTTGACTAACTAAAGAGCAAAACATGAAAAAAACACACTTATTTTTTGTTGTATTCTTATTTTTTACTCCTTTTCCAAAGGCTCAAAATGTTGATAATTACGAATTAGGAGTTGGATTAAGATTTCAAAAAACAGAGCAACTTTACTGGGAAAACGGAGTAGGAGCCGATTTTACCTCTGATTTTTTGCTACATAAAAAAATTCACCTCAAACTGAGTTATGCAACCAGCAGAATCGGGAGTGCTTT
This sequence comes from Paludibacter sp., assembly GCA_017882285.1. Taxonomy (GTDB): domain Bacteria; phylum Bacteroidota; class Bacteroidia; order Bacteroidales; family Paludibacteraceae; genus Paludibacter. The sequence continues at coordinate 36,934 of JADGPS010000028.1, forward strand.
TCTGAGCAATGCTATTCGTCAGGATAATTATGTTATTGGTGCCGACTGGCGATTCCGTTCAACCAAAGATTTTCAGATTTTTGCAGGATTAAACACAGGTTTCTTTCATGCCGACATGGAAACGGCACAGTTTAATGTGTTGCCTCATAATTCCATGCTTTTCTCACTCGAAACAGGCTTATTCTACAAATTTAAATTCCCTCTGGCAACCAGTTTGTCGATTGGTTACAACCTGATTAATGGCGATGGATTAACTGTTCCCGGATCATTATTCCCGGTTTTCTATCAATTAAGTGTCTTCTATTATATCGGAAAGAAATAGTCGGTAGTAAGTAGTTTAAAGTAAATAAAATACAAGATGAAAAAGAATTCAATTTATATCCTGATGTTTGTGCTTGCAGCTCTTTTAGCTTCATGTAATCCAACCCCGACAATTGACAGCTCCATGTTGGATTCAGGTACGATTTCGTACGCTTTGCCTGATTCGCTGAATAAACATTTGCTGTCATCCTATCTTCCTAATCCAACGCCTACACAACTAAATACACCTGTAATTATTTGTGCTCACGGTTACACGGCCACTACCTTCGAGTGGGACGAGTTTCGGTCTTATGCAAATGCCAAAGGTACATTTTACGTCTCGCAGGTGCTTCTTGGCGGTCACGGACGCTCGTATGCCGACTTTAAAAAAGCTACATGGGAAGACTGGCAAAGCGCCATAACATGGGAATATAAAAACCTGAGTGACTTAGGATTTAAGAAAATCTATCTTGCCGGATCTTCCACCGGTGCGCCTCTCATCATTAACATGGTAAAAAGTCGTTTTTTCGACCAATACACGTCACCCAAAGGGATTTTTCTGATTGATCCGATTGTGGTTTCTTCCAATAAAACAATCACATTGATTGGTCTTTTGGGACCGGTACTTGGTTATTCTACAGTTGAACTTGCTAATGGAGAAAAAGGCCACTGGTATGTGTATCGCCCCCAGGAAACGTTGAAGCAATTGATGGCTTTGATTGATTTAACCCGAAGGGATCTGGAAGATGGCATTACCTTGCCAACCGGAACGTATATGAAGGTTTATAAAAGCGAGAAGGATGAAACAGCCGATCCGATAAGCGCATTTATGATTTACAAAGGTATGAAAACTTCCGACGGAGGTAAGATTGATGTAGAGCTTGAAAATTCAAAATTACATGTTTTTACCCGCTTAAAAGGGAGAGACGGAGTAACGACTGCTGATACAGATTTACAGCAAAAAGTTTTTGCCGAAATGGAGGCAAAAATGAAACAATAAAACCACTAAATCCCCTGATGGGAATTTTAATAAAAACCCGCGATAATTGTCTCGGGTTTTCTTTTTTATAGAGTTTTAGTAATCAGTTTACTTATTTTTTCCAGATAAACCACATCGGTTTCATCAAGTACATCGTACCGTTCACTATCCACATCTAAAACCCTTGTCCACTTGGATATACTTTAATGATTAGGTGAGCAAAGTTTGGCACTGGTTGATGGGATTTTCTTTTTAATCCCATCTCTTGTATTCTTCGGATTTTTTAATTCGTTTTCCTTGTCTTCGTTGGTTGTTGCATATTCGCTCTTTTGTTCGGCGTATGTCTCACCTATTCCGCACTAAAAGCAAAACTAAAGCTTTGCATATAAAACAATCGGCTGAATTTCATTATTGAAGTTCAGCCGATAGTGTTTATCCAAAAATAAATCAAGTCGTTTTGGCATCAATTTCGAAAGTTGTATGTATATTTGCAAAGTATTTAAAACAAACTATTAAGATGACACAAATAATTTTACAAATCGATGATATGAGTATATTACCAGAAATTGAGAGGACATTGGGGCTGTTAAAAGGCGTGAAATTCCAAACAATTACTGATATTCCTGCTAATTAAACCGTAAAGGCAATCGAGCGAGCACGCGCTGGGAAAGTTACTCGTTGCAAGAGTAGTGCTGAAATGTTTGTTGCACTAAGTAAATAAGTTTATGTACAACATTTCCTATACAGGCTCTTTCAAAAAAGATTATAAACGTTGCCTAAGTACATGACAAAAATTTGAAAATATCTATATTTGATTGAAATTCAGCATTTAATAGCATTGAGGCAATAAAAGTTAGACCGTATTTGAAAAAGCTTTTTGCCCTTTTTCCATTGTTTAGAATCCTGATTGGCTTTATATGTTCGTGTAAATATATCCCGACCAAATATGCCCAGCAAAAAGCAATGGTAACTATGGCAACAAGTTTTTCAATTCTGTCAATATCAGTTAAATGAGTGTCTTCTAAATTGAATCCA
>JADGPS010000116.1 GCA_017882285.1 Paludibacter sp.
TTAAATTCGTGTAATTCGTAATAATTTGTGTCATTAGAGTTTTTCATAGCCAAACGCATTCATTTTCAGCAGGGAAGCCAGCATGTTTCTCGTCCTGCCGTTCGTATTGCCACCATTGGTATTGCGCTCGGACTGGCGGTTATGTTGATTTCAGTTGCAGTAGTTATCGGATTTAAGCAGGAAATCAGGAATAAAACGATTGGCTTCGGAGGGCATATTCAAATTACAAATTTCGATAACAACAATACGTATGAAATGAATCCTATCAAGGCGGATAACGTTTTGATAAAGAAGATTTCGTCGATTGATGGGGTAAAACATGTTCAACGTTTTGCCACCAAACCCGGAATTATCAAAACCGATACTGAATTTCAGGGAATTGTAATTAAAGGTATTGATACAGGTTTTGATTGGAAGTTCTTCAAATCGAATATGGTGGAAGGCAAAGTACTTGATGTTTCGGGAGTTAATCCGGGCAATCAGGTTGTTTTGTCGAAATACCTTGCCAATTTACTGGGATTAAAACTCGGTGATAGTTTCTATACTTACTTTATTCAGGATCAGGTTCGGGCGCGAAAGTTCAAAATTGTTGGCATTTATTCCACTAATTTTATTGAATACGATAAACTTTTCATTCTTGCCGACATGCGTCAGGTGCAAGCGCTTAACGACTGGTCTGCCGATTCATTCAGCGGATTGGAAGTGCTGATTACCGATTTTAATCAGATAGATAAAGTGGGGGATGCTGTCTACAATGCCACTGCCAATAAATTTAGCAAGGAAGGCAATACTTACTCTACCCAAACCATTAAACAACTCAATCCGCAAATTTTTAGCTGGCTCAATTTATTGGATATGAATGTGTGGGTGATTTTGATTCTAATGCTTTCAGTAGCAGGATTTAATATGATCTCCGGTTTGCTGATTCTGATTTTAGAACGTACTAACATGATTGGTATTCTGAAATCGATGGGTGCAACAGACTGGTCGGTACGCAAAATTTTCCTGTATCATTCTTTCTTTTTGATTGGAAAAGGCATGCTTTGGGGCAATATTATCGGTCTTTCACTTTGTGCCATTCAGTATTTCACAGGCATTGTTCCACTCGATCCGGAAGCCTATTACGTTGCCACAGTCCCTGTTGCTTTTAACTGGCTTTATATCATATTACTGAATGCGGGCACTTTAATTGCTTCGCTTTTAATGATGATTGGACCTTCTTACCTGATTACGAAAATTGATCCCGCAAAAATTATACGATACGAATAAAAGCAGATTAAAATTTGCTTAGGAGACAAACTGAACAGGTTATCGCTTTCCAAAGACTTGAATTTTACAGAGTAATCAGCCTTCATCAACTATATAATTTGAACTTCATACTATACCACGTTATCTCAACAACATCCCACGTCAGCTAAAAAGTATCCCAAATCGTCTCAACAACATCCCACGTCAGCTAAAAAGTATACCAAGTCGTCTCAACACTATACTACGCTATCTGAAAAGTATCCCACGTTAACTCAACAACATATTTTGTTAACTCTACGATATACCATGCAAACTTTGTAGTATGGGTTGTTGTCTCAACACTATCTTTTCTAAACTTTACTCTATCGGATGCCCGATAAAATCCATATCCTGCCTTCTCAACAATATCTCTTGCCAAATTGATACCCTGTTTTGTTATCTCAACAATCTGTTTCGCCATCTAAACCCGAACAATCAACATTTAAAATGGATGACATAGCTGTTTAAAAACCAAAATTATAAGTCTGAAACGAGCTTTCAGAAAAAAATATAAATTTTGTTAGAAAAAAGTTTGAAAAAAAGTTGTAATTGTAAAAACAATTTATAAATTTGCATCATATTTTATAAAATAATTACTAATCTTTTATTTTTTTTAAGTATGAACAGTTATCAAATTTCACGACAGGCTTCGTACAAACTTATTGTAACCGAAGCAAAGAACGCTCCAGGAGCCATCTCGTTAATTCCTACATTTGCAAAAGGGATTACCCGATTGGATGAAATTACCACCGAAATCGACAGTCTGAGTATGCAACAATCCAAAGACATCACCGGTGTTACCGATGATAAAAATGCTCAGTTGGAAGATGTGATTGGCTACATTATCGACGTGGCGGGTGCAGTGCACTCCTACGCCATTGGCAAAGGCGACAAAACCCTGCAGGCAAAAGTAAACTACAAAGTTACGCGCATTGACAAAATGAAACTGGCTGAAGTGATGGACGCTGCCGGTGTTGTGCTGGAAGAAGCCGGAAAAGTACCTGCCGTAGCACTTGCCGACGAAGGCATCACTGCCGACGAAATGACAAAGTTTGCCGCAGCTTACACCCTTTTAAAAGGCTCTACCGGTGGCAAACGCGAAGCGGTGATTGAACGCACCAGTTACACCGACCGCCTTGCCGAACTATTTACCGAAGCAGCCGACCTGAAGAAAAACACGCTCGACCGCCTTGCTTCACAGTTTATGCGCAAAGCACCTGAATTCTACAACAAGTACAAAGCTGCTGCTACCGTGATTCATAGACACGCTGCGAAAGCTGCTGCACCTGCTGAGGGGAACGTGTAAATCTCTAAGGGTTTCGCGGTTCAAAACCACGAAACCCAAATTTTAAATTCTCACTTTGGCGCTGTTTTGTAATCCGTCCCAACAAAGAACAGGATACAAGAATATTTAAATTAAAAATAGCACGGGTCACAGTCACGCGTTATGGGGTTGGCAGCAAGCCGAAAAAAAAGAAAAACAAGACCAACTCGTATAGCAAATACTCGAAATCAAGAATATAAACGCTCGACAATTCGATATTTTTACCTAAAAAATATTTTAATGTGGAATTAAAAAACAATTTCATATCTTTGCAATTCAATGAATTAAATTGGTATTGCAAGAACAGTTGCATTACATATTTTCAAAAGTGTAGCCTTTATTCTATCAAAACGAAAACACCTATATGAAACAACGAATATATATTGACACTTCGGTGGTAGGTGGATACTTTGACAAAGAGTTTTCGGAAGATACTGTACCATTCTTTGAAAGTGTGATAAAGGGCGAGATTAACATTTTAGTATCGGATTTATTAAGAGCCGAATTATTAAATGCACCAGTCTTTGTACGAAATTTATTGGACTCAATACCGAAACAAAATATTGAAAACATCAAATTGACCGATGAGGCATCTATCCTTGCTGACAAATATATTGAAGCAAAAGTAGTGGGAAAAACGAGTAGAGCAGATTGTCAGCATATTGCAATGGCTACTTTGAGCAAAGCCGATGTACTGGTTAGCTGGAATTTCAAACACATAGTAAATCTGGATCGAATCAGAGGATACAACGGAATTAATTACCAGTCAGGACACAATATGATTGAAATAAGAACACCAAAAGAAATAACACATTATGGAAAAGAAGAATAAAAAAACTATTAAAAATTTCGATGCAATAAAAACCATGCGCGAAATAAGAGATAAATTAAGTCTGGAAATTATGGACATGACTTTTCAAGAAGAGCGTGCCTATCTGGATAAATTGCTTAAACAAGGTGGGGTTAAAATCTAAGCACTTATTGTTTTAAGAATTTTATCAACATTATATCCCCCGCTGTAGCGACAGCGGCATTACATATTATCAAAAGCGTTAGCTTTTATTCTGTTCTTGAAACCTCGACACTTTCAACAGTACAATAGAATAAGTTAGTAAACGCCTGCGTCAAACGGCGTGGGCTTTAACTTATTACTTGTACTGGGCCGTCGAGGGCCTCAAGGACGTGATACGGTTGAATGTCCCACGCTTTTTTTATGCCCGATTCACAACAAATAAACCAACTTCTCAATCTTTTAAATTTAATATTATGAAAAGATTATCCAACCTTTCTGAAGTTTTTTTGAGTTTAATATTTTTAATGGTCAGCAGTGCCATCAGTGCATTTAATTACACGGTTAACTTTACGGCAAGTGGAGCAAGCACAACCATTGACAAAGTAGTTGTACAAAACCTTACACAGGGAACAACAGTAACCGTAACAACTGGAAATACGTTACAACTTACGCCTATTGATCAGGTCAATGCAAACGATGAATCAGTTCGTATCTATCCTAATCCCATACTTGATAAAGCAACCGTTAGTTATTATTCCAACAGTGGTGGAAATACTACTATTAATGTAGTTGGAGTAGATGGTAAGAATTTGATAGGAATAGTTAAGTACTTGAATATTGGGGTCAATAGTTTTCAACTTACATTGCCAAAAGGAGCTTTCGCTATTCAATTCAATGAAAATGGAACATTACATACTGCCAAAATACTTAGTCAATCTAATAATATAGCAGGAATCGAATTTACCGGGTATGAAAAAATGCCTTCCAATGTTCCTCAAAAAGCAAAAACAACAGCCATTACCATGCCCTATAATTTGGGAGATTTAATTTTATACAAAGCTTATGCTGGAAATTATGTTACTGTAATGACGGATATAGTTATCGGAAGCAAAACTATGAACTTCAACTTTATTGAATGTAAAGATGCTGATGGAAATTATTATTCAACCGTAACAATAGGAACTCAGGTATGGATGGGTGAAAACCTTAAAACGACACATTACAAGGATGGTTCAACAATACCTAATGTGACAGATATAACTGCATGGAATGCATTAACAACAGATGCTTATTGTTGGTTAAATAATGATGCAATCACAAATAAAAATACCTATGGAGCATTATATAATTGGTATTCCGTAAATACTGGTGTACTTGCTCCAATTGGTTGGCATATTCCAAGTGATACCGAATGGACTAAATTAACTGATTATTTAGGAGGAATTAATGTTGCAGGAGGTAAATTAAAAGATAGAGGCACAACACTTTGGATGGCACCAAATCTTGGAGCCACAAATGAAACAGGTTTTACCGCACTACCAAGTGGTAAACGAGAAACAGTTGATGGAGAGAAAGGTCATGTAACTAATTTCTGGACATCAACCATATATCCTTATTGGGTAACTGCATTAAATCGATCACTTGCTTCTGAAATAACCAGTGTCTATATTGGAAACCCATCTAGCAGGGCTAATGGAAATAGTGTTCGTTGTGTTCTTGATACATTAAATTTACCAACAATAACAACAACAGCTGTTTCAAATATTACTCAAACTACCGCCATGAGTGGAGGAAATATTTCTACTGATGGTGGAGCAAGCGTTACAGCAAGAGGAGTTTGTTGGAGTACTAGTGCAAATCCAACTACTGCGGACAGCAAAACTACAGACGGAACAGGTATAGGCAGTTTTACTAGTAGTTTAACTGGTTTAACCCCAATCACGATATATCATGTCAGAGCTTATGCTACTAACAGTGCAGGAACTTCTTATGGAAGTGATATAACATTTACAACATTAGCTAATCTGACAGTAGCAACGGCTTTTGCTTACTATATTACTCAAACTACGGCTAGAAGTGGAGGTAATATAACATCTGATGGTGGTGCAACCGTTACAGCTCGTGGTGTTTGTTG
>JADGPS010000117.1 GCA_017882285.1 Paludibacter sp.
TTAATGTAATTTCTCAAACCACAAACCATAAACCGCAAAAATATGAATACACAAAAAGTAAACATCACCAAAATACTCCCTGTACTTATGGCATTTTTTGTCATGAGTTTTGTTGACCTTGTTGGTATCGGGGTTGACCGTGTAAGTAAAGATATGAACCTTAGCGCAACACTGGCACAGCTCATTCCTTCTGTAGCGTTCCTTTGGTTTTTTATTCTCTCTGTGCCTGTTGGCATTATACAATCGCGACTGGGTAAAAAGTTTGTACTCAACATCGGGATGTGTGTAACAGCATTAGGACTTTTGGTACCTTTTTTCTTTTATTCCTTCGCTATGGTGCTTGTCGGCTTTGCTCTTCTTGGAATTGGCAATACGATAGTCCAGGTGTCTGCGAATCCTCTGATTGTGGATGTTGTTCCCGGAAATCAGAGATCGAGTTTTCTCAGCTTTTCACAATTTGTTAAGGCTATCGGCTCTATGATCGGGGCACCGTTGGCAGCAGTTTTTGCATCCCGGTTTGGCGACTGGAAACTCGAGTTCCTTGTATTCGGAGTTGTTTCAATACTCTCAGTTCTGTGGTTGGCCTCCGTTAAGATAGATGAGGTTAAACAGACAGAAAGCAAAGCTACTTTTGCTTCCTCTTTTAAACTATTGGGGACAGGATTTGTTCTGATGATGGTTATTTCGATTTTCCTCGTTGTAGGTATTGATGTTGGATTCAATTCCAATTCAGGCCAGTTCCTTATCAAACACTTTGGTATCAATTCGACAACTGCTGAATCGGGAAGAAGCGTATATTTCTTTGGACGTATGCTTGGTACCTTCGCCGGAGCTATTATGCTCACCAGAATATCTTCAAGGAAATTCTTCATGTGGTCAAGTGTTCTTGGAATTTTATGTCTTGTTGCTATTTTACTGATATCCTCGCCTGTTATGGCATGGGCATTGGTCTTTCTTATCGGTCTTTCGGTTGCTAATATTTTCCCATTGGTTTTCTCAATAACAGTAGAAAAATATCCGACACGTACAAATGAAATTTCAGGACTTATGATGATGGCAATCTCCGGAGGAGCAGTTGTTCCATTGTTAATTGGTTATATAAGCGATCTTAGCAACGTTGTTTTCGGGATGTCGATTCTTATAGTTTGTATGATTTACCTGTTTTCTGTATCCGTTTATAGCCTGAAGAGATAAACTATAGATTAGAACCTGATCATTCTCAATATTTTTTAAAAACAGGTTTCATCAGTCTGTTTTTTTGTTAATTCTGGTTTCAACCATCTGAATAGGATTTTTGGAAGAGTTGTTATCTCTTTGGATGCAAAGCGAGTAAAATCATTATTCATCCAATAAGATTAGTTGTCTATGCATTAAAAGTACTTATTCATACAAAACCCAACATATTATTGATTTTTTTAGAGAAGATCTTACTCTTTTTAGTGGTGATTTTGAATCGCCTGTAATCAATTCAAAAAGTCCAAAAAAAAGAGATATCGAGGATAAGTGTAAAGGTCGAATACTTGTTCGGCTTTGTAGAAAACAGTATGAACGGCTCCATTGTCCATACCATTGGTATTGCAAGAGCAAAAGCAAAAATCGGGATGATGAACTTAACTTATAATATTTGTCGCTGTACTCAATTAAAAATAGTGGTTGCCGTGGGATAGGTATGTCCAGACGTGAAAGACGTAATTTTGTAAGTGTCTGATATTTAATTAAATAAAAATTAGGGGGGGGTAAAATTAGGTTTTAGAAATCCATTTAATATATTTGTGTCAAACAACGGCACCAAAAAAATAGTATTTAGAGGTGCCCATTACTAAATTACTAATTAACATGTGACCTTATGAAAAAAATTACTTGCTACTTTTGGTATTTAAGACCAAATGCGAATTTTCAGAAGTTACTACTAACTATGAAAATCGTAGTTCTTCTTATGTTTTGTGGTTTGGCAGCCCCTGCCTATTCACTTACTACAGAAAATCTGAAAAGTTCTTCTCCTGACCTCCTTACAGTTGTCACTGACCTTCAGCAACAAATGGTAGTCTCAGGAACAGTTACCGATGCTTCAAGTGGCCAAGCTATGGCCGGGGTAAATATCCAGATAAAGGGAACTACCATTGGTACCATTACAGATGGGAACGGGAAATACTCAATAACTTCTGCACTCGATCAGAATGCTACTCTGGTATTCTCGTTTATAGGATATGTTAAACAGGAAATTGCTTTGGCAGGAAAAACAGTTATTAATGCTGCGCTTGCTTCCGAAGTGACAAACCTTGATGAGGTGGTCGTTATCGGTTATGGGACACAAACAAAACGCGATATTTCCGGTTCCGTTACAAATGTTTCGGAAAAAAACTTCAACCCAGGCGCTAACAAAAGTGTTTTAGACCTTATACAAGGTAAAGTTGCAGGTTTGGATATTCTTACTAATTCAAGTGATGTTACATCAGAAGCAACTGTAAATTTAAGAGGTATTTCTTCGCTTTCCGGTGCAGTTTCGCCTTTTTATGTAATTGACGGAGTTCCCGGCATGGATATTAACTCAGTAGCACCCCAGGACATTGAATCCATAAGTGTTCTGAAAGATGCTTCAGCCTCTGCAATTTATGGTTCCCGTGCTGCCAGCGGGGTAATCCTTATTACTACAAAAAAGGGTAAATCAGGACAAACCCAGGTGGAATATTCTGCCAAAACTATGTTTGGTTTTGCCGCAGATAAACCCCCATTATTAAGCGCATCAGAGTATCGGGCATATGCGCAAAAAGTGGGTATCGATATTTCCGCAAGTGATTTAGGTGCTAATACTGATTGGTTTAAGCAGATTTCGAATGAAGGCGCATTTTCACAGGAACATTATATTTCTGCTTCAGGCGGTACTGAAAAAAGCAATTATCGTGGATCATTTAATTATCTGGATAATGAAGGTATTATCAAAGGAAACTTTATGACACGTTATAACACCCTTTTAGCATATAATCAAAAAGCACTGAAGGATAAATTAGATATTTCTTTCACTGTAGGAGCCTCAAAAAATGATAATAGGGGCATTGGTTATTATGGCAGCATATATACTTTGTTGCCGATTTGGCCTGTTAAAAACCCCGATGGGACATGGTTCGAGACGTATGACTGGACTGGTGGTAACCCGGTGCATTCTATTGCGGAAAACCAATTAGTATACAAAGATTATTTGCTATACGGCAATCTGAAAGCAAACCTTGAAATTTTTAAGGGTTTTAATGCGGGCTTGAACCTTTTTAGTCAAAGAGGTGGAAATGACACCGGCAGCTCTAATGGAAGAACAACCTTTGAAGGAAATAATGACCATGGAGATGCTTCAAGATATAGTAATACTGCTGACAGAAATGTTCTTGAATTTACCTTGAAATATTTGAAAAAAATTAATAAAAATAACATAGAAATATTAGGCGGGTATTCTTATGAACATTATCAAAACCAGTATTCCGGTGCAAATGTAAGAGGGTTTATTACCGATGCATTCGGATATAACAACCTTGGTGCAGGTGATCCAACGAAATATTTACCGGGCGATATTTGGTCAGGCGGCGATATGAGTAAACTGATTGGTTTTTTTGGCAGATTGAACTATAACTTCGATGAAAAGTATATTTTAGCTGCCACATTGCGTCGTGATGGTTCATCGAAATTTGGTGCCAATAATAAATGGGGTACCTTTCCTTCGGTATCTGTTGCATGGAGAATTTCTGGTGAGCCTTTCATGAGCGGTATGGATTTTCTAAATGACCTGAAGTTGCGCCTTGGCTATGGGGTAACCGGTAATCAGGGTGGGATTGGCCCATATAATTCACTTGCTTTATATAGAACCGGTCCTCTCTATTTTAATAATGGGAATTGGCAAAGTACTTATGAATATTCACAGAATGCCAATCCAAACCTGAAATGGGAGCAAACAGCCACCCTTAACGCCGGGCTTGATTTTTCTTTTTATAAAGACCGAATAAGTGGTTCTGTTGACTTTTATAATAGAAAAACATCCGATCTGCTTTACACTTATCCTGTACCTGTTCCTCCATATTTGTATCCAAATATTCTGGCTAATGTCGGTGATATTTCGAACAAAGGTATTGAATTGGTGATTAATGCTGATATTATCAGAAACCAGGACTTTCGATGGACAGTTTCTTTTAATATCGCGCATAACAAACAATTGATTACCAGACTTTCTAACGACCAGTTTAAAATTCAAGACACTTATGTTGGATACGTCACCGGTAGAGGCCAGTCTGGGAGCACTACGCATATACTCAGAGAAGGAGAAGAAATCAGTACTTTTTATGGACTTAAATGTCTTGGGTTGGATAAAAATGGCATGTATATATATCAGGATGTGGATAAAAATGATACTATTGATTCCAGAGACAATCAGGTTATAGGCCATGCTATGCCAAAGGCAACATACGGTATTACCAACACAATATCTTATAAAGGGTTTGAATTAAGTTTCTTCATGCGTGGTATATATGGTAATGATATTTTTAATAATGATAAAATGCAGATGGGAAATCCTACTAATTTTCCGGCACAGGTATATAAAGAGGCTACAACGACTCCGCTTAGGGATAAAATGGTTTACAGTAGTTATTACATAGAAAAGGGAACGTTTCTACGTTTACAGAATGCGAGTCTTGGCTATAACTTCAATACAAAGAAGCTGGGTATTAATAAGCTCAAAGTTTATATAGCAGGTGAAAATCTCTTTGTAATTACTAAATATTCAGGAATGGACCCTGAACTTGCAGCCCATAATTCAGGTGATCTTCTTGCTCAAGGAATAGATCCTGGAGGATTAGCTCCCTTAATCAGAAGATTCATTTTGGGAGTTAATGTTGTTTTTTAACCATTAATATTTTAAATTATGAAAAATGTAAAATACATTATACTCTTTATAATGGTTTTAATACCATTTGTAAATTCATGTACCAAACTTGATGAAAAACTTTATAATCAGGTTGCTGTTAAAGATTTTGGTAAAACTCAGGCAGAGCAGGATGCGCTGGTTGGTGTGATTTATCCTGGATTGCAAGTTTATCAGTTTAATGATCCTGGTTTACTAAGTCTTGTTGAAATATCGGGTGGAATGGCAGTTATTCCCCGGCGTGGAGGAGACTGGTGGGATGGGGGCTCCCACAGTGAATTAACTTTGCATAGCTGGACGCCTTCATCGGCGATGGTTACTTATGGATATATTCTGACTGGTGACCTAGGTGGGGGTACTTGGTATAAAATCTATCACAATATAACACAGTGTAATCAGATTTATGCTTTGATTAATACCGGTAGTGGGGACCCAGCTCTGAAACAGAGAACCCTTGCTCAAATAAGAGGTATTCGTGCTTTCTGGTACTACGTGCTTGTCGATAATTTTGGTAATGTTCCGATAATTACCGATTTTTATGATACAAGCCTGCC
>JADGPS010000071.1 GCA_017882285.1 Paludibacter sp.
GGAGTACCTAATGCCGCAGCTTCACGAACAACCAGTGCCCAAGTGTCATAAGTTGAAGGGAAAAGGAATAAATCAGTGGCGGCATAATACTGTTTGAGTTTCTCTCGATCGGTAATGGTACCCACAAATTTAACCTTAGAACTTAAACCTAATTTGTCCACCAATTGTTTTAAATCATCAGTTGCATAACCGTTTCCAACGAAGAACATTTTAAAAGGCAGGTCATTAATAAGAGCTAATGATTCAACAATTAACCGCGTATTTTTCTCCCAAATAAGTTGACCTACAAAAAGGAAAACCGTTTCGTTATCGTTTATATCCAAGTCTTTGCGAGCTTGTTTTTTTATTGGTTTCACGGGTTGGTCACTTGTAAAATCATTTCCCAGTGGAACCACTTCTACTTTTCCTTTGAACCCATATTCACGAATGGTATCTTCTACAGAGGCTTGCGAAATCCAAACTTCGTCGGCTTTTTCGTAAAATCGAATCACTTCATCAGCCATCAATTTGGCTATAAATTTATTGTGGACAGCTCGTTTAAAGTCGTCTCGATATTTGGAATGAAAAGTTGCAACAAAGGGAACATGCTGTTCTTTAGCAATGCGCAGCGCAATGTTGCCCGAACTAAAAGGACAATGTGCGTGAACCAATCCGAATGAAACTTGATTGAGCTCAGTTCTAAATGACAAATCCATTTTCGGTAATCCGAATCGATAAGGTTTTCGCCCCAAAATGGGAATGGAAGTATATCGATATACAGGATAGGGTTCGTTGTCGTCAGATTGAGGTGATTTGGGAGTAATAACACAAACAGGTTGATCTTTTTTGTGTAAGCAATAAGCATAATTTTGTACGGTCAGTGAAACTCCATCCATAATGGGAGGGAAGCTATCGTTAAATAAACCAATGGCTTTCAAGGCATCGCCAGCAATTTTACTCATGTTTTTTAGTTTTGCGGTTTTAATAGATGGAAACGGTAGGAACAATTATTAACCGTACTAATAGAGTGCAAATTTAGGATTTTCTTTTCATATTTCCATAAATTATAATCTGATTTATCTTTCACTATAATTAAATCAAATATAGTCTTTACTAAAATATATTTTGAGATATGACCCAACATACCGGAATGAAAGATAAGAAAAACCAACATCTTCAAATCTTCGCGGTGAACTTTTAATTCTTAAATCCGGATCGAATAAAACCCTACCAACTTTTCTTGAAATAAGCATGGCGATAGATGCATCGTCACCCCAAAATTTAAGAGGTGGAAATCCACCAATTTTTTCAAATGCCGAAGCGAATCCTGCAAAATTACCACCGATAAGTATGCCAGCTTTCCTTCTAAATATAAAAAATAATACCTGTGGGATAACAGTTAAAATGTGCCCAGTATAAATATCATCCAAAATTTTTCTTAATCCTTTAAATCCGTAATTGAAAGGTCCGGAAACCACAACTACCCCAGTAATACTCAAATCTTTTTCAATTTTTATAAGCCAGTCAGGATCAACCTCAGAGTCACCATCCAAAAAAGCCACAATCTCCCCACTTGCTTCAAGTCTCCCTCTTTCGCGTGCAAAATTCGTTCCTTTGTTCAATTCCAAAACTATCTTATCTGCACCGGCAGATTTTGCTTTTTCGGAAGTTTTATCAACCGAAGCATTATCTACAACAATAATTTCAAAATCTTCTCGATTATAGTTTAAACCAAGCAAGCTTTTCACTGCATTGCCAATATTTTTTTCTTCGTTATGCGCCGGGATTACTATCGAGAATTTAATCTTGGACATTTCTTTTATTTTTTATTTTTTACTAAATTTTTGATGATATGTCTTCCGAAAAACCAAACAACTAAAATTGCTAAGATTATATAAATCAACGTACTTGTACCAGAAAATTTCTGCAAAACAACATCCCAGTATTTCCCGGAAAATTTACCCACCAAAACATATCCTCCACTCCATAGAATTGCAGATAATGCAACCATGCCCAAAAAAAATTTTGGTTTAAGCTGCAAAAAACCTGCAGCGACTGAAGTATAACCCCGTACATAAGGTATTAATCTGCCAAAGAATATCCCCCACATATCTTTCTCGGTAATAATTTTTCCTAACTTTTCAATCTTCTCTCTGTTAATGGGAATCCACCGTGGTTTTTTTTCTAATATTTTTTTGCCGAAGTAATAAAAAACTGAATACAATAAAGTTGTTCCCAAAAAATCGCCCAAAACTGCCGACGCAAAAACCAAAGGCAAACTCAAAGTTCCGTTAAATGCCAGATAGCCAGCGAACAACAAAACCAATTCATTTGGTACTGGATTCGGAACCCCTATCTCCTGCAAAAAAACCAAAACAAATATAGCTAAATAGCCATGTTGTGAAATAAAATTTGCTAATTCTGTTGGCATATCTTTCGATTATTCATTATTTTGCGTCCTTCCTTATATTTCAAGGAGTGACAGCCGTTGTAAATTCGTTTAACACGTTAATATGATTAGTAATGTTCATGTTTATTGTTTTTCTTAAAATTAAGGAATAAAAAAACATTTTTTTAACGGTACATAAGGAGTGCAAATTTAGATTTTTTTTTTCATATTTCCACAATCGAGTAGATTTAAAGATTCATGATTGATTAAAAATATGTTTATTAACAAAATTCAAGCCTTCACATAGTCATTTTGATAGTTGAACAATAACGATATTTTTGTACTTTTGTGATTTTCTTCTATCAATTATTGTTTTTAAAATATTTAACATAATTATTGGATTTACTTTTTCTCTAATTTACAGGATAATTACTTAATCATTTGTTAACTTATGTCACTTTCAGTATTTTCTATTTTGCTGGGAACACTTTCTTTTACACAACCTATTCATTCCAAATTTCAATTGGATACTCTTGTAAATAAAGAAATTAAAGAAATCACAATAGTTGGTGGTTTATCTAGCACATTTGCCCTGCCAATGGTTGTAGTTGACAAAAAAACATTGGATGCGTCTTCGTTTTTCTCTCCGGCAGATGCTTTACGACGTGAAACAGGTATATCGATAGTACGTGATGCCATTTGGGCTACTTCGTTGAGTGTTCGCGGTTTGTCTGAGCAACGCCTGATTATTATGGTAGACGGCGACCGCATTCAAACGGCGACTGATCATTCTGCCGCTTTGTCGGTTGTGGATATGAATAGTCTGGAAAAAATTGAAGTGATAAAAGGAGCAAGCTCGGTTTTATATGGAACCGGTGCTATGGGAGGAGTTGTCAATTTTGTTTCATATCGACCTTCATATACTCGTGTTTTTCAAACAAAAGGAAGAATTGGAACTGAGTTTAATACTGTAAATAATTGTTGGGCAAATAACGCTAACATTCAATTTACAACGAATAAATGGTATTTAATGCTGACCGGAAGTTTCCGAACAGCACAAAATATCCAAACTCCGGGCGGTGTTTTGCCAAATAGTCAATTTCATGATGCTTCATGGAGTTTGAAAGGTGGAATTTTATATTCCGAGAACCAAGAGGTTCTGGTTAATTATCAGCATGTTGGTGGCTGGGATATTGGTTTACCTGGTGGACGTTCATTTCCTGCAACAGCATCTGCCCGTTATTCCGGGATTGAACGAAATCAGTTAAGTGGTGAATATATTGTATCCAAAATCAATCCTAATTTAAAAGAAATTCGATTCAAAGCTTATACTCAAAACATCATTCGCAATGTAGAATTGAAACCCGCCGATCCGACAGTAAAAATGTTTCCCGGTAGTAATAACAAAACTACAGGAGCCAAGTTGACCTCCGATTGGCGTTTTACTGATTATCACAATCTGAAACTGGGTGTTGAAGGTTGGCAACGTGATGCTTATACATCCCGATTGACTTTAAAGACTACTTCCGATTCAACATTAATAGGAACCGGCGATCAACCGACTCCCAAAGCACTAATGTTCGATTTAGGCGTTTTTGCTCATTATTCATGGAAAATTGATCCCGGTAAATGGACATTGAATGCCGGACTTCGACTTGATTATATTCAAACTGCCAATGATTCAGCTTTCAGTCCACTTTATCAGTATACTAATCATGCTAATGTGTCCTCTATGTATCAATATGAGTCTACAGAAAACCCAGATGCAAGATACTATGTAAAAAACCTTCCACGCCGGGTAACATTTGTCTCTTCTGTGCATGAAGATATTGCCTATGCGGCTCATGCCGATTTGGGTTACAATCCGACAGCTCAACAGCAGCTTGCTTTATCTTTGTCTAATTCTTATCGGGTTGCATCCATCGAGGAGCGTTTTAAATTCATTGAACTTGCAGGACCAAAACATGTCGGAAATCCGAATTTAAAACCTGAAAAAGGAACATTTACCAACCTTAATTATACACTTTCAGACAATAAATTCAGATTTAAAGCCGATATTTTTGCCAACTATTTAAATGATTTAATAACAGAACAATCAGGAACTTACACCTATATTAATGCTACCGGAAGCACTGTTTCTGAGCAGGCTTTTGTAAATGTAAATATAAGTAAAGCTTTATTCTTAGGAGCCGAATTGGAGGGTAACTGGCAGATTAATAATGAGTTTTCATTGTTTGCCAATGCTTCATACACGCATGCACGAGACATTGATGCTGATAGTTCATTGCCTCAGATTCCACCAATGAGTGGTTTTGCATCATTCAATTATCAATCGAAAACACAAATAGGCACTTCATTTTCAGCATTATGGGCAGCTACTCAAAATGAAATTGCTACCGGCGAAACGGCAACTGCAGGTCATATTATTTATAATCTGGATGTGCATTCGGGAAATATCGATTTAAATAACAGCCAGTTGCAATTATTTGCCGGAGTAGATAACATTTTTAATACTGCCTATCTCGATCATTTGTCAACAACACGTGGCATTTTGAAACTTGAACCGGGACGAAATATTTATTTAAAAGTAAAATGGGGATGGTAAATAAGAATTAACGATTAAAGTATTTACGATTTACAATTGTTATTTGACTGTTTCGATAAATTCTTATCTTTGCGTGTTTGTTCTAAAGAACTTCTACCTATAAAAAGACAGCTATGTTATATCCTTTCGACTTGGAAACCCTGAATAAATTGTGTAAAAATACAATGATGGAACATTTGGGAATTGAATTTACCGAAGTTTCAGAGGGACGGATTGTTGCCAAAATGCCGGTTGACAACCGAACCATTCAACCTATGAAACGTTTACACGGAGGAGCAACTATGGCACTGGCCGAATCGGTTGGAAGTGCAGGTTCGTTGACGTTGATTGATATGACAAAATTTATGGTGTTGGGTGTTGAAATCAACGGAAGCCATGTTGCAACGACAACCGAAAATGAAGTTTATGGGATTGGAACAATTCTTCATCAAGGCAAAACTTCGCATGTCTGGGAAATTCGCATCGAAGATAAAACAGGGAAACTGATTTCTCTTTGCCGGCTGACGAACCGTATTATTCCGATTAAGCCTGAAAAATAACGCCATGACTTTTGAACTATCTTTATATCAATCACTCAGCAATTTACAAACGGTTTGCCTGAAACAAAACATTCCGTTTGTATCGTATCGTTTACCGCTTGATACGGAAATAATTACATTAGTTCAACATCATTCTTTCCCTGAAAAATCAGATTCATTACAAGATTTAGATCAAAAAATTGGCTTCATAGTTTCACCGTTTGATGAAACCGCCGAGCATGGAACTTATTTCTTGAAACCGGATTGCGTTTTCTTTTCGAATGAAATTGAAGACAGTTACATTAAAAAGTTATCGGAAAACAACCGTTTCCTTTCTCTTGAAAAACTTTCTGAAAAAAATATTCAAACCACCGCTCCGCAAGAATATATCAACAATGTCAATGCTGCCAAAATAGCAATGACCGAAGGAAAGTTCCATAAAGTCGTTTTATCCAAAGTGCGGTTGGAGAATTTGCCGGAAGATTTTAAGCCGGAAACGTTTTTTCTCAAACTTTGCGAAATGTATCCGCATGCTTTTGTTTATCTGTTTCAACTTCCGGGAGTCGGTTGCTGGATGGGAGCTACTCCCGAACCTTTATTGATTATTGAAGATGAACGTGTGAAAACCGTTTCGTTGGCCGGAACACAAATTGCCACAAACGAAAATATTGAATCCTATCAATGGAGCTCAAAAGAAATTGAAGAACAGGGAATTGTAACCGGTTTTGTTGAAAATCTGTTGCATTCACTTGACTTTCAAAATATCAATAAAACCGGTCCGGAGAATTATCAGGCAGCCAATTTGATTCATTTAAAAACCGCTTTTGAATTTCCACAATCCGAATTGAAAAACCGGTTTAGTGATTTGCTGAAAGCCTTACACCCGACTCCTTCGGTGGGTGGATTGCCAAAAGCAGAAGCGCGGGAATTTATTTTGGCAAACGAAAAACACGACCGGAATTATTATACCGGTTTTCTGGGACCGGTCAATATTGAAAACAAAACCAATATCTTTGTAAACCTTCGTTGCCTGCAATTGTTTGAAAAACAGTTTGTTTTATATAGTGGTGCGGGAATTACCACTTCGTCTGTTGCCGAAAATGAATGGACGGAAACGGATAATAAGATGATGACAATGATGAATGTGGTAGCCCCCTAAATCCCCCAAAGGGGACTTTTAAAAAGTAACTTGTAAATGATTAAATAGTAAATCGAATGATAAACCATTTCCGTCAGGGAATTAAAAATATACCCGAAATCTGTGTTCAACACAGCGTTCGGAAAGTCGTAATTGCACCGGGTTCACGCAATGCTCCGTTGATATTTGCTTTTACGACTCAAACCGAATTGGAATGCCTGAGTATAACCGATGAACGTTCGGCTGCTTACTTTGCGTTGGGAATTGCGCTTCAAACCGGTGAACCTGTGGCATTGGTTTGCACGTCGGGAACGGCAGTTTTGAACTTTGCACCGGCTATTGCCGAAGCATATTATCAGAATTTGCCGTTGTTGGTTTTTACTGCCGATCGTCCTGCCGAAATGATTGATCAGGCTGACGGGCAAACGCTTCGTCAGGACAATATTTACGCCAATTATATAAAGGCAAGTTTCGATTTGCCGGTTGATTCAACGTTGGAAGTTGATTTGCAGTTTTCCGACCGTCAGGTTTCGCATGCCATTGATTTGGCTCTTTCGTATCCGCAAGGTCCGGTGCAGATTAATGTGCCCATGCGCGAACCCATTTATACTGCCTTACCCGACACACACACGAATCCAAAGATTATCAAAACTATTGCAAACATAGTTTTTCCGTCAGAAGAAAGCCTAAAAAACCTCCAAAAATCATGGACTTCATTTCCTAAAAAAATGGTGGTTTTTGGTGTCTATTCTAAAAATGATGAACTCAACAAACTCGCTATTCGCCTAGCAAATGAACCGGATGTGGTTGTTATTGCTGAGAATTTATCAAACATTTCAGGCGAAAATATTATCACTCAACCTGAATCATTATTTTCGAGAATTAACGCCAGGGAGGACGGAATTCCGATTCCGTCCAAAGATAAAAATGACAGAGTCGGAACTCTGTCATCCCAGTTTAAGCCGAATTTACTGATTACCGTCGGACATTCTTCCATTTACAAACAATTGAAATTATTTTTGCGCGACCATAAACCGACCGCACAATGGCAACTGGAAACTTCATTGCCCTACATTGATACATACCGGAGTTTGACAACGATTGTTCCCGGCTCAGCCATTGAAATATTGAATAAAATGCCTTTCGGTAAAACCAAAAGCAGTTATTCCGAAGTGTTTCAGGTACAAAATCAACTGATTACCAAACGTCATGATGCTTTTGTTGCCAATGCACCGCTTTCGGATATGAGTGCTGTGACAAATTTGCTGAAACTTGCTCCGAAAAATACGACACTTCATTTGGCTAACAGCACTTCCGTGCGTTGGACGCAACTATTTCCAACCCGTAAAGATTTGAATTATTTTTGTAATCGTGGAACGTCAGGAATTGATGGCAGTTTATCCACGGCTGCCGGATTTGCGTATGCTTCACAGCAACCAACCGTTTTCCTCACCGGAGATTTGTCGTTTATTTATGATTCCAACGGTATGTGGAATAATTATATCGATGATAATCTGAAAATCATCGTGATGAATAATAATGGTGGAAATATTTTCCGGTTTATCGGAGATAAGCAATTGATGGAAAAATGTCTGGATTTCTTTACTACACCGCACAAAGTCAACATAAAATCATTGGTGGAAGCTTATGGATTGAATTATCTGGTATGTGATAAAACAGAAGAACTGGAAAACAAAATAGAAAATTTATTTGGTTCTGAAAAAGCAACAGTGCTGGAAATTTTCACCGATTCAGATTTAAATACAGAAAATTATAAAGGGTATTTTCGGAATATCAAACAAATAAACGATTAAGCAACTCAACAAATAACCATTTTATATGAGAAACTGGACAACCATTAAAGAATTTGAAGAAATAAAGTTCGAATATTTCGAAGGAATTGCGAAGATAACCATTAACCGTCCGCGTTATCGCAACGCTTTTACACCTGATACGATCAAAGAAATCATTGAATGTATGGTTTTTTGTCGTGATAGCCAGGATATTGCAACAGTAATTCTTACCGGTGAAGGGGATAAGGCTTTTTGCAGTGGAGGCGACATCAATGTAAAACAAATTGGCGGATATATTGGTAAAGATGGCGTACCTCGTTTGAACGTACTGGATTTGCAAAAACTGATTCGCAGTCTTCCTAAACCGGTAGTGGCCATGGTAAACGGTTTTGCTATTGGTGGTGGACATGTGTTGCATGTGGTTTGTGATTTATCTATTGCTTCGGAGAATGCTATCTTCGGACAAACAGGACCGAAAGTAGGAAGTTTCGATGCCGGTTTTGGTTCATCGTACCTTGCTCGTGTTGTCGGACAGAAAAAAGCCCGTGAAATCTGGTTTCTTTGCAAACAATACTCAGCAGCCGAAGCATTGGAAATGGGTTTGGTAAATGCGGTGGTACCGTTTGATAAATTAGAAGATGAAACCGTGGCGTGGTGCCAGAAAATGATGGAACACAGTCCGTTGGCATTGCGCATGATTAAAGCCGGACTTAATGCCGAACTCGATGGACAGGCAGGAATTCAGGAACTGGCCGGAAATGCAACCATGTTGTACTATATGACCGAAGAAGCGCACGAAGGAAAAGATGCTTTCCTGGAAAAACGCAAACCTGATTTCTCTAAATTTCCAAAGATGCCGTAATTTACTAATTACACGAATTAAAACGAATTTCTCTAATTTTAATCATCTGATGACTTCGAGTCATCTGATGATTATCAAAGAAATAGATTCGTTTTAATTCGATTTAATTCGTCAAATTCGTAGTTTTATGAAAAACTGGATACAAGCATTTCGTTTACGCACCTTGCCATTGGCATTGTCAAACACCATTATAGGTTCATGTCTGGCTGCTGCCGACGATAAATTTCGTTGGGCGGTGTTTGGTTTGGCTGCATTGACCACCGTTTTGTTGCAAATCATGTCGAACATGGCCAATGATTATGGTGATTTTGTAAATGGAAAAGATACAGCTGAACGAATCGGACCAAAACGCATGGTTCAGTCGGGTGAAATAACACCGAAAACCATGTTGCGTGGAATAATCATGATTGGAATACTCTGTGCCGTTTCGGGAGTTTCATTAATTCTAATCGGAACAGCCGGAATGGACATAACCAATTTATTGATTTTTGGAATTTTGGGACTTGCTGCCATTGCTGGTGCCATTAAATATACGGTTGGAAAGAATCCCTACGGTTATCGCGGATTGGGTGATATTTTTGTGTTTATTTTCTTTGGTTTGGTGGGCGTAATCGGAACGTATTTTCTGCATACACAAAGTTATCGTTGGGATTTATTACTGCCCGCTTCGGCAATTGGTTTTTTAAGCACCGGCGTGTTGAACATGAACAATATGCGCGATTACGAAGCCGATAAAAATGCCGGAAAAAGAACTATTGTGGTGGCCATGGGAGAAAAAAACGCAGCTTATTATCATTTGTTTTTAGTGGCAGGAGCGGCAATATTGACTATTATTTATACCCTGTTGAATTATCATTCGGTATGGCAATGGTTGTTCGTGCTTTCATTCCCGTTGTTGTTTCTGAACCTCAAAAAAGTCTTTACGTATAAAAGTGCATTGGAACTTTATCCCGAACTTCCGCGTTTATCTTTGGCAAGTCTGGTGTTTGCGTTGACTTTTGGGCTGGGAATATTGATTTGAAATACCGAGAAATACTCGGAAGTTGATTTGGTTTTGTATAACATTTATTTACTTGAATTATGGATAGTCAATTAGCTATTTATACTAATAGTGATGGAGTTCAAGTAGAGATTCTATTTGAAAACGAAACTGTTTGGGCTACTCAAAAGCAAATAGCTCAAATTTTTAATACGACACCACAAAATATCACTCTGCATTTAAGGGGGATATATGCGGATGAAGAAATATATATTTCTTCAACTTGTAAGGAATACTTACAAGTTCAACAAGAGGGTAAAAGAACTGTAAAGAGAGTGCAGCTTTTTTACAATCTTGATGCCATTATCTCTGTCGGCTATCGGGTTAATTCCAAACGTGGTACCCAATTCCGCCAATGGGCAACCCAACGGTTGAAAGATTATCTGGTTCAGGGATATGCAATTAACGAAAAACGGTTAAAGGAAAAACAACAGGAAGTTGAATATCTGAAAACCGGAATCCGAATTCTCAGCCGCGCAATTGAACAACAAGCAACTGTAGAAGACAGCGAGATGTTGAAAGTTTTTGCTTCCGGTCTTGATTTATTGGATGATTTTGACCACCAATTGCTTGATAACAAAGGAAATACAAATACAACAAGTAATTATCCCTCAAAAAAAGAATATCTTGAACTAATCAAAAATCTTCGTTCAGATTTTAAGTCTGACGTTTTTGCGCTACCAAAAGATGAAACTTTTGACAGTTCAATCAGTCAGATTCAGCAAAGTTTTGATGGAAAGGAATTATACCCAAGTATTGAAGAAAAGGCAGCTGTTCTATTGTATCTTATTGTAAAAAATCATTCGTTTGTAGATGGAAATAAGCGGATAGGTGCTGCTTGTTTTCTTCTATTTTTAAGAAAAAATGATTTACTTTTCAAAGCCCAAGAACCAATTATAAGCAACGAAGCATTGGCAGCTTTAACTCTATTTGTTGCTACAAGCCTTACAGAATAAATGGAAATAATTGTCAAATTGATTGTCAGTATTTTGAACAGAAGTAAATGAAAGCAAGTTTCAAAACTATCGATTTACAATTCAAATTCCCCGCCAGAACTTCCCGGGGGATTTTGTTGCATAAGCCGTCTTCGTTTTTGATGTTAGAGAAAGATGGCTTTACCGGTATTGGCGAATGTTCCACCATTCCCGATTTAAGCATTGATCCGACTGAAACATATCCCGAAAAATTAGACGAACTTTGTCGCTTGCTGAACGAAGGATATGACCCGAGCACCATTGTGTTGGACGACTTTCCTTCCATTGCTTTCGGGTTGGAAACGGCTTTGTTGGATTTGGAAGCCAACGGTTCAAAAATTCTTTTCCCCTCTGCTTTTACCGAAGGAAAAACCGGAATTCCGATCAACGGATTGGTGTGGATGGGCGATAAAGACTTTATGCAAAAGCAAATCCGTGAGAAAATTGTAGCCGGTTATCGTTGCATTAAACTGAAAGTGGGTGCTATTGATTTTGAAACGGAACTGGAAATCATTTCCGCTATCCGAAAAGAATTTTCTTCGGACGATATGGAGATACGATTGGATGCCAACGACGGTTTTAGCCTTAATGATGCGCTTGAGAAACTGGAACGACTTTCAGATTTTGAAATTCATTCGATTGAACAACCGATAAAAGCTCGGCAGTTCGAAAAAATGGCTGAACTTTGCCAAAAGTCTCCGATTCCGATTGTGTTGGACGAAGAATTGATTGGTGTGAAATCATTGGAAAAAGAAGAAATTTTAGAAAAAATAAAACCTGCTTATATTATTCTGAAACCAAGCCTGATTGGTGGTTTCCGCGAATCGGAAGAATGGATTCGGTTAGCTGAAAAACACAATGTCAGTTGGTGGATTACTTCCGCATTGGAAGCCAATATCGGATTGAATGCCATTGCACAATGGACTTTTACGTTGAATTCTTCACTTCCGCAAGGATTGGGAACCGGACAATTATACCACAATAACATACCGTCACCACTGGAAATTCGGGAAGCAAAATTATTTTATAATCCACAAAATAACTGGGATTTAAGTTCGATACTATCATGACAGCCGAAAATATAAAACTCAACGGAATCAAATATAATCGGGAGAATCTCGCCGACCTTCATTTCACGGATGAACCGGAAGATTCGTGGCGAAATGCCATTTATCATTTTCTGGTGAATTGGTTCGACGATTCGGATTTTATTCTTGCCCAAACGTCCGGTTCTACCGGAAAACCCAAGAAAATCCATTTGAGAAAAGCAGCCATGATGAATTCGGCAAGGATGACCAATCATTTTTTCAGGTTGAATGCCACGAGTACCGTTTTGCTGTGCATGCCGGCAACGTATATTGCCGGAAAAATGATGCTGGTACGGGCATTGGTGAGCGGATTTAATCTGTTGGCGGTGGAACCTTCGGCTAATCCGTTTGAAAATCTGAATCAACCCATTGACTTTACTGCCATAACGCCGTACCAATTTTTTCATTCGGCTGAAAGTTTAAAAAACGGACACGTTCGCAAAATAATTGTCGGCGGAAGTCTGGTAACAGGCAAGCTGGAGCAACTGGTTTCAACCATTCCTGCTGAACTTTATGAAACTTACGGCATGACCGAAACTTGTTCGCACATTGCTTTGCGCAGGTTTAATGGAAAAGAGAAGTCTGAGTATTTCACCGTTCTCGGTGGAGTTGAAATTCATCAGACAAAGCGTGGTTGTCTGGTAATTGATGCCCCGCATTTGCTGGAATATGAAATACAAACCACCGATATGGTGGAAATAATAAGCGATAATTCATTCCGCTGGCTGGGACGTGCCGACTCGGTCATTAATTCAGGAGGCGTAAAGATTCATCCCGAACAGGTCGAAAAAAAACTGGAAGGAATTATTCCCACCAGTTATTTTATCACTTCCGTTCCCGATCAATTATTGGAGAACAAAGTGGTTTTAGTTATCGAATCAGAAGCTTTTACTGCTGAACAGGAAGTGGATTTGAAATTAAAGATCCAACCAATGCTCCACAAGTTCGAGTTTCCAAAACAGTTTTATTTTCTTCCTGCTTTTGTTTATTCCGAAAACAATAAATTATTGCGAAAAGAGACATTATCAAAAGCAATTTCTAAGGATTGAGGTCCTATTTCCCATTAGAAAGCATAAAATCTTTGCTGAAGCTTTTACGTTCCATCGAAAAACCGCCACGCATACCGCCTTGTGATTCTCCTCCGGCTTCACTTCCTGGCATTTCACCTATTTCTGTTCCTCCAATTTCATTGCCTCTGTTCATTTCACCGCCCCCATGCATTCCTTCGCCCATTCCTCTTCCGCCACCGTGCATTCCACCACCCATTTTACCACGCATCTTTTTGATTTCGTTCATCGACAAATCATTTACGTTTACCTGAAGTTGCATGGAAACAGTGGCTATAGTTGAAAGTTTATAATTATCTCTGAACAATTCGCGCAACGGAACGCGAATCTCGTAATAAGCCAGATCGCGTGGTGATTTGCTACGGGCAAAACAAATGCTGTTTTCGTCTTTCTTTTCGGAAGTAATCAGACCGTTTGTATACTGAAATCCAACCAGCATGGCGGTATCTTTCAGAACTATGTCCGGTTGAGATACTGATTTATCAACCAACCGTTGGCTTCCACCTTCCTGGCCGTTAATCATTTGAGGAAGTTCGGTTCTTTTGTTCGGTTGAAAAATAATTTCCATTTTCGTAGGTGTGGAAGTTTTCAATTTAAACCGTATTGAAAAACCGGCCTTCAAAAGTTGCATTTGAGTTGCGCGATCACCTGCTTTCAGGATAAAATACAGATTCTTGTCATCATTTCTGAATTCATACTTGATGTTAGATTCCGAATTAAAAAACCGCGGAAGCATTCCCCAATCGGAACCATCACCATCTATAACCATAGGTTGTGACTGCCATTTAGAAATGCTGACCTGAGCAAATGCACTTGTAAATAAACTTAATACTCCCAGTAACGTTATTTGAATCAATTTTTTCATGTTCTATTTATCAAAACAGGTAAGTTATAATACTGAAAATAAAATTTCTAATGTTAATAATGTCGTTGAATAAAATTTATTCGTTAACTTTGCCACAAATGTAGATGACTTTTCGATTACATCTCACTCAGGTGCTTTTTTTTACAATTATTTATCGAAAAAGGTTGCTCTTTTATTTTTCTATACTAAAAACATAATGCAATGAGACAGTTACCTCCTCTTTCCGAACCTTCTTTTGGATTTTCCAATTCGCCTTTTGGCGAATGTTGTATAGCTTTTTCGAACGATGGAATTTGTGCACTCACTTTCCCCGAAACCCGTGAAAGCGCGATGTACGATTTGGAAAATCGCTTTCCTGAAACCAATTTCCGACAAAATGACGAAAAAGTGGAACGCTTGGCTCGTCAGATTTTTGAAAAAGGGGATAGACCGGTTTTAAATCCAATTGGAACTGATTTCCAGCAATCTATATGGCGTGCTTTACAGCGCATCCCTGCAGGGAAAACAACTACTTACGCTCAAATTGCCGAAGCTATCGGACGACCCAAAGCGGTGCGTGCCGTTGGAACTGCCATTGGTGCCAACCCCATTGCATTTCTGATTCCTTGCCACCGCGTTATCCGATCTGATGGCGGTCTGGGAGGTTTCCGCTGGGGATTGGAATGCAAGAAGAAAATGTTAGAGTGGGAGAAAAAATAAGATCTAAAAAAACTTTGATATATACTATTACTTCTATTATAAACATCTAAAACAAAGATTATGGGTACCGAATTTATTTTAGCATTTCTTATCTACTTGGCAATTTTAGTTGTTGTTTTTCTTCTATTGAGACAAGTAATGTGTTGGTATTGGAAAATAAATCAACATTTGGTTAATCAAGAAGAGCAAATAAAAATTCAAAAAGAAACAAACGATTTACTTATAAAGTTGATAAAAGGGAATCAACATACAACTTTTTTAAACGACTCAATTATAGTAGATTCATCTGAAAACAATCAAGACAGTTCGATAAAACTAAGCCAAGAAGAAATCGAAAAACTTAACTCAAAAATTGAGACTTTAGGTGTAAACGAAATTATTGTTATTCATCCTAAAAGTAGAATACTAAAAAAAATTCACAAATCAGAATATGATGAATCAAGAGGTTGGATTATTTTAAAAGAATATGAAAAATAAGTATTGTACTATAATTTAAAAAGGCTGTAGTTTAGAATAGCGTTTATTTATTCAAATAAATGTGTTATCTTTGCAAGAAATTAATACAGCAATTTATGAATTACGAGCAAATACTTTCA
>JADGPS010000118.1 GCA_017882285.1 Paludibacter sp.
AACCATACTTACTCAAAAATAACCAAAATGTCAAAGAGCTACTATTATACGGCACTATTGCCGCTTAAATGTAAATTATTTTTTACCGAACTATTGTAAATTTAAACCTATGAATTCTATTCAAAACTTAAACCGCGCAGCCGACAATATTCGTATTTTAGCTGCCTCGGCAGTCGAAAAAGCAAAATCGGGACACCCCGGTGGAGCAATGGGTGGAGCTGATTTTATCAATGTACTTTATTCCGAATTTCTGGAATACGATCCCAAAAATCCGGCATGGGAAGGACGTGACCGTATGTTCCTCGATCCGGGACACATGTCGCCAATGCTTTATTCTGTGCTTGCCTGTACAGGAAAATACACTATGGACGAATTAACACAATTCCGTCAATGGAAAAGTGCAACTCCGGGACACCCCGAAGTAGATATTATGCGTGGAGTTGAAAACACGTCCGGTCCGCTCGGACAAGGTCATACATATGCTGTAGGTGCTGCCATTGCTGCAAAATTCCTGAAAGCGCGTTTTGGAGAAATGATGAGCCAAACCATTTACACTTTCATTTCAGATGGTGGTGTTCAGGAAGAAATTTCGCAAGGTGCAGGTCGGTTGGCAGGTCATTTGGGATTGAACAACCTGATTATGTTCTACGATTCGAATGACATACAATTATCTACCGACACAAAATCAGTCACCAGCGAAAATACAGCACAGAAATACTTGGCTTGGGGATGGAAAGTTATTGAAATTAATGGAAATGATGCAGAACAAATCCGCAAAGCGTTAACTGAAGCAAAAGCCGAAACAGAACGTCCGACACTTATTATTGGTAAAACAATTATGGGAAAAGGCGCCATGAAAGCCGATGGTTCTAACTTCGAACGTCAATGTGCCACACACGGAATGCCACTAAGCGAATGTGGTGCTTCCTACGCTGAAAGTATCAAAAACTTAGGTGGAAATCCTGAAAATCCTTTTGTTTTGTTTGAAGAAACAAAAGCGTTATACGCCAAACGTGCTGAAGAATTAGCTGTTATTGTTGCTAAAAAACAAGCTGCTAAATCTGCATGGGCAAAAGAAAATCCTGAATTGGCAGCTAAAATGGAATTCTTTTTCTCAGGAAAAACTCCAAATGTAAACTGGGATGCAATTGTTCAAAAACCAAATCAATCAACGCGTGCAGCATCAGCAACAGTTTTGGGTGAATTGGCCAAACAAGTTGAAAATATGGTAGTTGCCAGTGCTGACTTATCGAATTCTGATAAAACAGACGGTTTTCTCAAAAATACCAAAGCATTTACAAAAGACGATTTCTCAGGTGCTTTCCTTCAAGCCGGAGTTTCCGAATTGACCATGGCATGCGTATGTATCGGTATGAGTTTGCATGGCGGCGTTATCCCTGCTTGTGCAACTTTCTTTGTTTTCTCCGATTATATGAAACCTGCAGTTAGAATGGCTGCTTTGATGGAACAACCCGTTAAATTTATCTGGTCTCACGATGCTTTCCGCGTAGGTGAAGACGGGCCAACACACCAACCTGTAGAACAAGAAGCTCAAATTCGTTTATTGGAAAAACTCAAGAATCACAAAGGACACAATTCTATGTTAGTTTTACGTCCTGCCGATGTGGAAGAAACAACCGTTGCATGGAAAATGGCAATTGAAAATACAACTACTCCAACCGGATTGATTTTCTCCCGTCAAAATATCGCTGATCTTCCAGCTGTATCAAATCGTAAAGCGGAAGCTGAACAAGCTCAAAAAGGCGGCTATGTGGTAGAGTGCGATGGCAATCAGGATGTGATCCTGGTTGCTTCTGGCTCGGAAGTTTCAACCTTAAACGAAGGAGCTGCTTTACTTCGTGCCGATGGTGTAAAAATTCGTTTGGTTTCAGTTCCTTCCGAAGGATTATTCCGCAACCAATCGGCTGAATATCAGGAAAGCGTATTACCTAAAAATGCCAAGATTTTCGGGCTTACTGCCGGTCTTCCGGTAAATCTACTCGGTTTAGTTGGTGATAATGGGAAAATTTGGGGATTGGAATCGTTCGGATTCTCAGCTCCATATAAAGTGCTTGACGAAAAGCTTGGATTTACCGGACAAAATGTTTACAATCAGGTAAAAGGAATGCTTTAAAATGAAGAATGACCCCCAACCCCTAAAGGGGAGTTAACAGCTCCCCTTTAGGGGTTGGGGGTTCTTTATATACAATTTATGGATATTCTCTCAATCATCATTATCAGTATCGGTTTAGCCATGGATTGCTTTGCGGTTTCGATCAGCAAAGGAATTTACACTAAAAAATATTTCTTTTGGTTGACGTTTCGCATGGCTTTGTTGTTTGGTTTATTTCAAGCCGTGATGCCTTTAATCGGTTACGCAGCAGGAATCAGCTTTGTAAAATTAATGACAAGTTATGATCATTGGTTGGCTTTTGGCTTGTTATCGATTATTGGTGTGAAAATGGTGGTGGAAGGATTAAAAACCGTTGACCCGGAAAGCAATAAAGTATCTAATCCATTCAATTGGATTTCGCTTATTTCACTTGCTTTTGCAACCAGTATTGATGCATTGGCAACAGGTATCGTATTTGTTCCATATCCCGAATTGATTTTAAAAGCGGTGGCAATTATCGGATGTATCAGCTTCGGATTTACTTTTATCGGTATGTATATCGGCGTCCATTTTGGCAAACGTTTTCATGTGAAAGTGGAAGTGATTGGTGGTATTATTCTCATCGGTATCGGACTGAAAATATTAATTGAACACCTTTACAGTTAGCAGTTTACAGTTATCAGTAAACATAATCTGAAATATAAAAATATAAACTTTTGACATTAGACAATAAAAAGAGTATGATTCTAAAAAAATTTCTTCCTTTATTTTTCATTGCATTATCAACCTTTGCAATGGCCGAAGAACCGGCAATCACAAACTACAAATTTTACGGTTTTGTCCGCAATGATTTTTATATCAATTCGCGTCAGAATGTAGAATCACTCGACGGATTATTTCAACTTTTTCCAAAACCGATTGAACTCAATTCGGCAAATGTGGATAAAAATGCCATTCCGCAATCCGAAATGCTTAGTATACAGACTCGCTTTGGACTGGACATAAACGGTTCCACTATGTTCGGAGCAAAATCTTCTGCGAAAATTGAAGCTGATTTCACCGGATTTGGTGCCAACTTTTACGTTCTACGCATTCGGCAGGCGTATGCTCAGCTAAATTGGGAAAAAACAGAATTATTGGTTGGACAAACCTGGCATCCTTTGTATGGAAATGTGATTCCAACCACTCCTTCATGCAATAATGAATCCCCTTTTCAACCGTTTAATCGTAGTCCGCAAGTTAGAGTAAAATACAATTTGAGTACATCGCTTTCGCTCACGGCAGCAGCAATTTATCAAATGCAATATACTTCGCTGGGACCTTTAGGAGCAAGTTCTTCTTATTTAAAAAATGCTCTGTTGCCAAATCTATTTCTGGGAGCAGAAAGTAAAACCAACCACTGGATTTCGGGAATTGGCATGGATTTGAAAACAATAAAACCTGACGTCGAACTACTTACATCGGCGAGTGCTGTTATTTACGCACAATATAGTATCCCTAAGTTCCAACTGAAAGCCAAAGCGCTTTGGGGCGAAAATCTGAGCGATCATCGAATGCCATGGGGATATGGAATCAGTGGAATAAATATTGCAACAGGAGATTCCACATACACCAATTTTAATTCAATAAGTTCTTGGATGGATGCCGTTTATGGTACAAAATGGCAAGTTGGCGTTTTTGTTGGGTTTTCGCAAAACTTAGGAACCAACCAAAAACTATTAGCTGACTTCAACGGAAAATATACAGTTTACGGTGCGGGCTTTTTTACCAAAAACCAACAAATGCTTGACCGCTTGTATCGCATTGCACCGCATGTAAGCTTCAATTTGCCTAATTTAAAGTTCGGAGTGGAATATGAGCTCACTTCTGCCAATTATGGGACGTTGCGAAGTACCGGTCGAGTGGTCAATCCTTATATAGTAAACAATCATCGCGTTGTGGCTTCGATAAGTTATATTTTTTAGTTAGTCGAGCCTTAAAAACTCATTTTTAGTTTTATGTTTAATATATTTTGTGTCTGAACAAGTGATTTACACCACCAAATCAAGTTTCTCAAAAGGGTCAAAAAAGATGATTTCCATTTGTTCATCATCCTTTTGAAGTTATAAGCAGCAGCGGCGAGCATTACATTGATATTATCGCCTTCTATTCCTTTGTAAAAGTTACGTCCCAGTCTATGATCAGTTTTTAAATGACCATTGATAGGTTCTATTGCTGCTCTTCTTTTAAACTTTTTCTTGAGTTTATTTTGTTGATACTTGCTTTGCCTTTTATCACTAAATGGTTTAGGAATCTCTATGTTTGTATCATTGACTTTTCGCGGCCCTTTGTATCCTCTATCACCTATAAGCGTTTTAATGGTTCTTCTTCCCAATAACCTTTCTGTTTGTTCTAACGAGGACTCTATTGTGTGTCCATCGTATGGATTTCTAAAACCCAATGCACCAATAATTACACCTGTTGTTTGTGTGTAAATTATCGATACTTTGTTTCCAAATTCGTATTTCTTATGTTCTTTGCCTTTTGAAATGCATTGAACATCTGGTTCATGAACGGAATAAATCTTATTGTTGTCACTCTTCTTTTGACTCAATATTCTTTTAAATAAATCAATATCTGATTGATAAATTGAGTTTGACAATAAATTTCTCTCCAACTCCCGCACTAATCGACCAGCAATGGTCTTTACTTTTCTATCCGCTTTACGGGCCTTCCACTTGTTTTTTGGATGATTCCTAAATCGTTGGTCAACCCCCAGTTTCTTTAGTGTTCGGGTATAACTCTGGCGAATTGGTAAATCTTCTGTTTCAGCTATTTTCTTGCACTTGGAAATTATCTTACGGTGCAATTTATTATCTGTGGGAAAAGTTATGTTTTTCTCCTGAACTGTTGTGTCAATACTCGCATTCTCATCATGGCTATCTTTACCATTGATTCGGATACTCTCTTTCAAAATCAATTCAATTCCTGATTCTCCAATCCTATGACGAAAATGAACTAACTCTGAAGCTTCACATGGAACACAGGGTAAAAACACTTTCTCACCACTAAAGTATTGATAATAATTATTTTCACTCCATTGCTCTACCACACTTTCATCCGAAATGTTGCGTATGTGCTTTAAAATCAACAGCCCAACCATTAAGCGAATTGGTTTTGCCGGACGACCATTATCTTCACAATACAATGTTTTAAATGCATCCTCAAACTCTTGCCAATTAACCTTATTGGCTAAAATGTATAACGGATGTCTTTGGTCAAGCATGTCTTC
>JADGPS010000003.1 GCA_017882285.1 Paludibacter sp.
TCGGCTATCAGAAACCATTGGCGATAAAACGCTACTGGGATTGATACGTAAATACCTTCAAAGCGGCATCATGGTTGACGGAGTTGTAAGTCAACGTACCGAAGGCACACCTCAAGGTAGCTGAAACTAATCATCAATCGAGAGAAAAGTCAGGTTTGTGAAGTAAATCAAACCAAATTCTTAGGTTACACCATTCAAGTGGTACAAAGATATATTTTTATTTTCAGATACTCAAAACATACTCAAAACATACTCTAAAAACACCCCGAAATAAGTCAAAACAAATCTATTCTTACCATTATTCTTACCAAAAATCAAAACCCCCGATAATATGTTATTTATTATCAGGGGTTTATTTGGTTTTAAATGTTGTCTCACCAAAACACCTTTATATCTTTTCGCTCTTTATTTTACTTACTCACAAATATAAATTAAAAGTACTGATATACAATATCTTTGAATAATTGTTTTATCATAAAAGAGTAAACAGAATAAAAATAAATAAAGAAATTTTGTCCCCCCATTTGTCCCCCCGAAAATAATTTACTATCTTTGTTGCGTGTTTAACCAATCATACATACAACAATGGCAAAAATTAAATTTTACCTCAAAGACAGTAAACAGACTGAAACCGCTATTTATGCACGAATCAGTTACGGCGCAACAATAGCAGACACCGACGGCAAAGAGTACATCAGTCTAAAGTACTACATTGCAAAGAGTATAAACCCCATATTTTGGAATCCAAAGACCAACCGAGCCAAAGGAACAAAAGACTTTCCGGAATATCCTGAATTTAATAACCGTTTAGATGTTATTGAATCAACTATAAACAGCGTTTTTCTAAAGTTTGAATTGTCGAACATTACCCCAAACAATAAACTAATTAAAATCGAATTAGATAAAATCCTGAAACCTGAAATAATTATTTCAAAAGACGAGAACCCAAACGATTTATTTCCGTTTATCGACCACCTGATTAAAACATCGCCCAACAAACATTCAACTATAAAAAGTTTTATGGTTGTACGAAAAAATTTACAAGACTACCAAAAGGCAAAGAAAACGGTTTTAAACTTCAATAGTATTGATATTGACTTTTACAACTTCTTTATTGACTACCTGACTAAACCGACCAAAGGGAAAAACAAGGCAGGGCAAACCATAACAAAGGCGGGACTATCAAAGAACACAATCGGCACACGAATAAAGATACTCAAAACCTTTATAAACGAGGCAAACGATAGAGGTATTAATGTACTACCTGACTACAAAAAGAAATCATTCAAAGTACTTAAAGAAGAAACTAATTCAATCTATTTGACTGAATCGGAATTAATGCAAATGTACTACATTGAAACATCGCCCGAGAGTTTGGAAATTTTGAGAAAGGAATTTTTTACCGACAAATTACCCGACTATTTGGCAAAAGTCCGGGACTTGTTCCTGATTGGTTGTTATACAGGGTTGCGGTTTTCTGATTTGTCGAAACTGAATAAAGACAATATCACTAAAGACAATACGATAAATGTTAAAACCATAAAAACGAATCAAAGTGTAGTCGTACCAATCCACCCGATAACTAAACAGATATTTGAAAAGTATAACTATCAATTACCCCGAGAAATTAGCAATCAGAAATTTAATGAGTATTTGAAAGACGTTGCAAAAATAGCACGGATAAACGAACCCATTACAACCGAATCGACCAAAGGCGGTTTTAAAGTATCTGAAACAACCGAAAAATACAATTTAGTAACCAGCCACACCGCCCGCCGTTCCTTTGCTACCAACGCCTTTTTATCTGATATGCCGAGTATTTCTATAATGAAAATAACAGGACACAAAACAGAATCGGCGTTTATGAGATATATTAAAATGAGTGCAAAAGATAACGCTATCAAAATGCAATCACATCCGTTTTTCAATAAATTAATCATTGCTAAATAATTGAAGTATGGAAACGAAAATTAATCATTTAGAATTAAAAGAGATTGAAATTTTAAAAACTGCGGAAAATCAACATGAATTAACCCGATTTGGGTTGACATTAATTTTCCTTTTGAAAAACGAATTTGAGCGTTCTAAAAATGATTTTCAAATTAAGTTTGATACCGATTTTAGTAAATTTGTAATTGGTTCAAATGCTACTAAAAAAACTTTTATAAAATGTGAAAAAGAGGAGTTAAACCTACTAATAAATACTATTAAGGATTGTTTTGGTACAGGATACCAATCATTTAATGAATATAAAAATTTAATTGCCTATCTGGAATTTTTGGAATCCTTAGATAATCATCAAAAAGAAAACACCACTACACCACCAAAACAACCGATAACCTTTGAGGGACTGTTTATAAGTCCTTATTCCGAATATATTGATTTGTTATTAGAAAAACTTAGTGATATTGGATTGATAAAAACAAAAAATAATTGGAGAGAATGGCAAACCGGAAAAGTAGAAAAAAACGAAACATCAAAATTCTATTATTATTTAAAAAGAAAAAAGGTTTTGAATGTTGACTATGTTACAACTCCCGCCCTGATTTGTTTTAATGATAAATTTGGAATTGAAGTATATAAAGACAAGGAAACCCCAAAAACAGATAGATTTGTTCAAATTAAAACCCTTACTTCAACCGAAAAAAGAGCCACAAAAACTAATCTATTAGAAAAATTTGATATTGTATTTAATAAGTGGATTGAAAAAATACCATTAAAGTAAGTTAAACATTATATTCCGCACTATTCCGTACTATTCCGCAACGGAAACGGAATATAAAAGACTGAATAAGAGTACATTAAATTTGCTGAAAAATTAAAAATCAGCAAATTTATGAACGAAGTTATTTTAAACGGAATTAGTTTTGAGCAGTTACAAGACAGTATCAGAACTATTGTACAAAATGAAGTACAAAAAATTGTATTAGGGTTGACCACCGCCCCCGAACCCGCCCCCGAACTCATCACAAGAAAACAAACCTGCCACATTTTGGGTATTTCCTTACCTACATTAAACGAATGGACTAAAACAGGTATTATTCCGGCGCAACGTATCGGAACACGTGTACGCTACCAAAGAGCCAACGTGTACGCATCTTTGAAAGACATTGAAACCCTTAAATATCGGAGGGCGTAAACAATGGCAAAGAAGTGTTTAACCGCAACCGCAAAAAAAGGCGTTTTTATTCAAAATGTAATCCATACCGACATATTTGATTTAATGCCCGAATCAGGCGCAAATTTGCCCTTTTCTTATTTCCGTAGGAGTTTACCCATACAGCCGTATTTAATCCAACAGGGGGCAAAGTATGTTGTTGAAAGCCACAAAGGAATTACTAAAGTATTGCACACCGGATTGAAACCCACCAAAGTAAACGGAATCTATTCCGGCGACGTATATGATCAACAAACGAGGTTGAAAAGTTTGATTTTGTTTTGTTCCAACCCCGCCGAATGTAGTTATACAGTCTATTTTTTCAATGGACTACCCCCGAAAAGTCTGAATAAAGTTTTAAACGAAATTTTGGCGAAATGATAGACAGCGTAACATCAAACCTGACTGTATTGAATATCGGAATTGAAAAACCCGAAAAGGTCAAAGGTTTACGGATTAGACCGATTAAAGATAATTTTTATTCAGTTCGTGGAAGTTTACACAAATACAAAAACAATGGACTACATAACGCCGATGATTTTCAGTTGAGTGATTTAAAAAACACCCTGAATCTGTTATCTAAAGAAATAGGTTTAAATGCCGACATCGCCCCCCTTAATGGTTTTGAGTTCGGCGTGAATATAAAACTACCAACGAACCCGAATAATGCCTTAAATCGACTTATATTACATAAATCAAATCAGGCGAACAATAGCAAAGACTATAAAGAATTTGATTATAAAAATCATTCGTTCAAATTTTATAATAAGTCCGGTTTGACAAATATAGAGCCGTATCACTCCGATAACATCTTGAGGGTTGAGGTCAAAGTCAACAAAATGACTTATATAAAACAAAAGGGCGTTTATTGTAAACGAATAGCTGATTTATTAGATGTTGAGGTTTGGGAACGATTTGAAAAAATACTGATTGAAACAATACAGGAATGTTTATTTATTGATTTTTCGACAAAAGAGATTAATTCATTATCGACTAAAAATTATATTCAATATCTGAAATATATTAATCCGACTATTTGGGAACATTTATACAATGAAACGAGGGGAAACCGCAACAAATACAGCCGAGAGCGGTTAAAGTGTGAAACGTTTATTAATCAGTACAGTAAATCAACTCTTAAGACTGATATTATAAACCTGATTAAAGACAAATGTACGGAATTGCGGGACATTTCAAAGGCAAATGAGATAGTTAAAAAGTGGGACAAAATTACCGTTTTTCAATCTATAAATAAACCGAGAGAATGGGACAAAATTACCTATAAGATAAACAGTAATTCTGTACCAACCCGCACCAACTCCGAAACACGTTGTAAAGGTTGCGGTTGTATCATTGAAAAACCCCGAAAAGGTCAGTTATATTGTAGTGCAAATATTGTTGGATATAAAGAGGCGCACAAATGCCGGAATAATAACAGTAATATCCGAAACAACACAAAAAGGTCAATCAGGCGGGTTTTATCTATTCCTTTGATGTTTGACTTGTCGGACACCATCGCACCGGAGAAAAGAATTTATTTAAACCAATAACCAAACTATACCACTTCAGGTAAGAATGGAATAATATGAAAATAACATTCAAATACATATTTATGGCACAGAAAAAAGGACAAACAGGTAATCCGAATGGAAGACCAAAAGGAACACCAAACAAAACTACAGCCGGAATGAGAGCCAAAATTCAAAAGTTAGTTGATGCAAATTGGAAAACCATAACACTGGATATTCAAAAAATGCCTTCAAGAGATAGAGTTGACATAGTTGTTAGATTATTGCCTTTTATTGCAGTTAAAATGCAGAGCACTAATCTGAATATCGATTTTGACCAACTGGACGATGAGCAGCTCAATGAAATTGTAGATATATTAATTGAAAAAATGAAATAAAAATTTAAAAAAAAAATCAAAATGGGAACCTCAAAAAAGACTATTGTGTTAACAATTGCATTAAAGAAAAGATTATTGAAATCTTTACAATCTGGGCAATTAATTCTTGAACATTACCCGGAGTTCTTTTCAGAACCATCTATAGCAGACATAGACATCTCTTTTTTAACAGAAGAAGAGAAAGCCGTATTATTAAAAATTGCACGCAACAGTAATAATTATTAATCATAAAAATAAACTAAAATGAATAAAGAAAAAATTTTAATTAACGAGAACCAAATAAGGCAAAATGACTTATTAGCACAAGCACATGAAACGGTTAAACTTATCAATGGTGAGCTGATTCCAGCACTCTACGAAATCGGTATGGTTTTGACCCTTGATATAATTCAAGACAGCCTCACAGGCACAAATGAAATTCGAAAGATGTTTTTTGCTAATGTGGAGAAAGACACGAAAAATATCAAAACCATCGCAATAAAAAAGAAATTGGTTGAGGCAGCTGAAAAATCGTTTGAAACGTTTAATAATGAGCTGGATAGTCTCAAGAAAGACCTTAAACAAGTCGACTATTTGACTGTTGAGGATGGATTGTGTATTCTTTCAGAAGAAAATGAAGAGAAGCTGATTGACAGTGCCCGGATTTATCTTACCGAACCAAAAGAGATTGAAATTTATAAAATTCACAGAGAGGCAGCAGAAATTTTGAATCGGTTATTCAAGGGCAAATTTCCTTTGTTTTGGTATAACATTTTTGTTGAAAACAACGGCGTTATTTCAGTCAATGACAGTACTCTATACTCAAAAATAGTAAACAATGGAAACTAAATTGAAAGAAGCCCATATTGAGCGATTAGAAAGATTAAAATTTGAATCGGAAAATAGACCGAATGCAATACAAGGGTTGACAGATGAACCAACATTAGGAGAAACCGCCATCAGAGGACTACCAGTGCCAAAAAAAAGTGTATTAGAAAATCTTAATTCACACAGTGAAAGTGATTAAAAGATATATTTCCCGTCCCGCCTTTTTGCGACAAAGAAATCAAGTTGACTATTCATACCGACAATAAATTTTTTCGATTTTTTTTAAATATCGTTTTTATGTAAATAAATATGTTTATTTTTGACGAATAAACAATTTAAAATCTATCAAAATGAAAAAATTATTATTGTTCTTTATTTTATGCATGCTGTTTTTTTCTTGTGATAATGGTATGACTTATAAAGTCACGAATCTATCCGGTGTTGATTGGTATAAAACTGAAATTTGGTTTGCGTCTTCATCGGTAGCTGGATCTGGTCTTGATGGCTCGCAGTATGTTGGTACTGTATTGATTGGTAATTCAGCAAGTTTCACTACAAAAAGTTCGTATTTTTATATATATGCAAAAGATAAAAATGGGGACATGGTAATGAGCCAAACTCAACCTATTTCAATAAATAATTTTGTTACGAGAAATGATTTGTATTGATCAGACTATTGCAGTCCGATTGGACACAAAAAAAGAGCGGTCAGGAACCACCCCGACCGCCAATTGTGTTTAACCCACCAACGGCAAACCGTAGGAAAGTGATACAAAGGTATGTTTTTATTTTCAGATACTCAAAACATTAAAAAAATCAGATACTTTTCTACATAATGTCCCCTCACTTGTCCCCTTTGTTAAAAACGCCCGACTATCTATTTGATAATCAGGCGCAATTTGGTTTAAAATGTTGTCTCACCAAGATTCGAACTTGGTCAGGCAGAACCAAAAACTGCAGTGCTACCATTACACCATGAGACAATCGTAGGCTTTATTTCTAAAGCGGTGCAAAGATACGAATTTTTTCTTTTTGCCAAAATGTTTTTGGAAAATTATTCCGAAAATGACCGATTTTGGTTATTCTGCCGTCAGCAAAAAGTAATTCTTTTTTCCTTTTTGAACCAATAAATATTTGTTGTTCAGCAGTTTCGAGCTGTTAAGTATTTCGTCTTGATTTTCGAGCTTTTCTTTGTTGATACTCACACCGCCCGATTGTACCAATTTCCGCATTTCACCTTTCGAAGGAAAAACGGCAGCTGAATCGGTCAACAAATCAATCGCTTTTACGCCGGTCTCGAGCGCGGATTTTGAAATTGTGAACTGCGGAACACCATCGAAAACAGCCAGCAACGTTTCTTCATCGAGCTTTTTCAACGATTCTGAAGTTGAATTTCCAAAAAGTATATTAGATGCATCAACGGCGGCATGGTAATCTTCTTCGGAGTGAACCATCACGGTTACTTCCTGTGCCAATCGTTTTTGAAGAATGCGCAAATGTGGTGCTGTGGTATGTTCAGCTACCAAAGCCGCGATTTCATCTTTGCTGATTGCAGTAAAAATTTTGATGTATTTTTCGGCATCGGCATCGCTTACGTTTAGCCAAAACTGGTAGAATTTATACGGTGAAGTATACCGGCGATCGAGCCATACATTGCCACTTTCGGTTTTTCCAAATTTACCGCCATCGGCTTTGGTAATTAGCGGACAAACCAACGCAAAGGCTTCACCGCCTGTTTTGCGGCGAATCAATTCCGTTCCGGTGGTGATGTTTCCCCATTGATCGGAACCGCCCATTTGCAGTTTGCAGTTTTTGGTCTGGTACAAATGCAAAAAATCGAAACCTTGAAGTAATTGGTATGAAAATTCGGTGAACGACATGCCGACATTTGAATCGTTCGCCAATCGTTTTTTTACTGAATCTTTGGCCATCATGTAGTTAACAGTGATGTGTTTGCCAATATCGCGAATAAAATCCAGAAAAGAATAATCTTTCATCCAGTCGTAATTATTCACCAATTCGGCCGCATTTGGTGCATCGCTGGTGAAATCCAGAAATTTTTCCAATTGACTTTGAATACAATTTTGATTGTGGCGCAAAGCCTTTTCATCCAATAAATTACGTTCAGCCGATTTGCCGGATGGATCGCCAATCATGCCGGTAGCACCACCAACCAGCGCAATCGGTTTATGACCGGAACGCTGAAAATGTTTCAGCATCATCACGCTCACCAAGTGACCGATATGGAGTGAATCGGCTGTTGGATCAATTCCCACGTAAGCCGATGTCATTTCTTTTTTCAATTGTTCTTCAGTGCCGGGCATCACGGTGTGAATCATGCCTCTCCACTGCAATTCTTCGATAAAATTCATGTAAATTTTGTTTTCGTTTGAGTGTGCAAAGATACTACTTTTTAGTTTTATGAACAATAACAAAACTTTTGAACCATTTTCACGTTGGCATATTAATTTAATTCACTACTTTCGCTTTTATTCCATTCAAAAAATAAGAAAATGAATTTCAAAAATCTCTTTTTTACAATTCTTTTGGCTGTTTCGTTGGCTTCGTGCAGTCATAAAACATGGACAATTACACATGCCTCATCGATAAAAATTCCGATTGACAGTACCACCGAAGTGCTTGCCGATAAAAGTTATAAAGCTTATTTACAACCAATTAAACAAAAATTAGATGCACAAATGAATGAAGTTATCGGGCAAGCCTCCGAAACTATGAAAGGTCATGCACCCGAAAGTTTGCTTTCAAATTTCAATGCAGATGTCTACCGTCAGGCTGCTTCGGACTTTTTGGGAGAAAAAGTGGATATTGCAATTGTGAATTTAGGTGGTTTGCGCACCGTAGTTCCGGCAGGAAACATTACGGTTGGAAAAGTTTTTGAATTAATGCCTTTCGAAAATGAATTGGTGGTGTTGTGGCTCAAAGGTGATAAATTGCGTGATTTGTTGCAATTTTTTGCCGGTGTTGGCGGCGAAGGCGTTTCGGGTTTGCGCATGGAAATCAGCAATGGCAAAGCGGTGAATGTAACCGTTGACGGAAAACCATTGGATGTCGAAAAGCTTTACAGCATTGCCACCAACGATTATTTGGCAGGTGGAAATGATAAAATGGTGCAACTGGCTCAATATGAAAAACGGGTGAATACAGGCGTGAAAATCAGAACAATTTTGCTCGATTACATCAAAAATGAAACAAAAAAAGGGAATAAAATTCAGTCGAAATTAGATGGAAGAATAACCCCTAACCCCTAAAGGGGAACTAAATTTACATAAATATTTTAACTGACTTATGAATAAAGGTAAAGACAACAACCATGAAAATGAGAATAATACTGACCTTCCTTTAATAGTTGGAGGTACAAATATGTTTTACGGTGCTTTGCCAATTCATTTTGAATTAGCAAAAAAATTAAGAAACACACAAACTGAAGCAGAAATGTATCTCTGGGAACAATTAGAGAATTTAAAATTTCCAAAAGTTAGGTACAAAAGACAACATCCAATTCTCTATTTTATTGCTGATTTTTATTGTCATAAAGCGAAACTTATAATTGAGGTTGATGGTGGTTATCATGATATCCCCGAACAATATTTATACGATAAAAATAGAGATTCTGAGTTAGAAGCATTAGGGTTAAAAGTAATACGATTCACAAATGAGCAAGTATTGTTCGATATTGAAAATACATTAAAAAAAATCGAAAGTGAAGTTCAAGTAAGAT
Source organism: Paludibacter sp. (assembly GCA_017882285.1). Classification (GTDB taxonomy): domain Bacteria; phylum Bacteroidota; class Bacteroidia; order Bacteroidales; family Paludibacteraceae; genus Paludibacter. Next base: position 9,610 of record JADGPS010000003.1, read on the forward strand.
GCAACAACCCTCTATAATATAGATCAATATTTAAATTCATTTAAACAATTCATAATGACTAAAGAAATTAAATTTCAAAACAAAAGTAACTTAATTCCCCTTCAGGGGTTAGGGGTTTTTTTATTTTTATTTTTCTCAATTTCTGTTTTTTCCCAACAGAAAATCAAACTGGTGATTTTGCACACCAACGACACACACAGTCAGGTAGAACCAACCGAAAAATCGACATTAAAAACAGCCAATATGGGCGGATATGCCCGCCGAATGGGCGTTATCAATCAAATTCGCACCGAAGAAAAAAATGTGATTTTGGTGGATGCCGGTGATTTTTCGCAAGGAACGCCGTACTTTAATTTTTTCAACGGACGTGTGGAAGTTGATGCCATGAACCGCATGAAATACGATGCCATAACGCTTGGAAATCACGAGTTTGATAACGGAATTGATACCTTGGTAGTGGTTTTGAAGAAAGCTCAATTTCCAATTTTGAGTTCCAATTACAAGTTGGACAAAACACCACTTTCCAATTTGGTAAAACCGTATTTGATATTGGAACGAGGCGGTTTACGAATCGGTATTTTGGCTCTGGATGTGAATCCGAAAAGTCTGATTCTCGAAAATAATTACAAAGGATTGCTTTATGAAGATCCAACTGAAAAAGCAAACGAAATTTCAACCCTTTTAAAAAAGAAAGAAAAATGTGATGTAATCATTTGTCTATCGCATCTTGGAGCCGATACCACCAAAGCCGAAGTAAACGACTTTGAAATTGCCCACACAACCCGCTACATCGACGTGATTATTGGCGGACATTCGCACAGCATGATTACCAACACCACCGAGAAAAATGCAGCCGGAAAATCGATTGTGATTGCTCAAATGGCGAAAAGCGGCTTGTATTTAGGAAAAGTTGAATTGGATTTGGAGAAAAAGTAATTAAACTCTTTTCTTTACCAAAAACACCGACCCAACCAACATGGGAATTATAAAGTTGACCATCCAAATGCACATTCCGGCTAAAGCGATATTCACTATCTGACCTGAAAATGCACCAATTGTCAGCACAGCAAACGAACTTCGAACAGCAACTTCGGAAAATGCCGGTGATGGTGTAAAAGTGACTAATAGATAATTGGTTGGAATGGCAATAATCGCCTGCCAACAGCTTAATTCAATTCCGAAAAAGCGCAACATTAGGAAAAATTGTACACAAAAAATTGTGTAGCGAAACAACGAAACAAACATGATTTGAACTAAATCTTTTAATTGGAAATCGGAAAGACAATCGGTAAATACTTTGATTTTTGCAGAAAACCGACTTCGTTTAAAACGGTGACTAAGTTGTGGAAGGAAAAAATAAAACAATCCGAAAATTAGCAAACAGTCAATTAATAAAATGATGTATTGAGTTGTGTTTGCTTCCACTTTTCCGACAGTGGAACTATAAAACAAAATAAAAGCCGGAACACCACATAACGTCATGATTATATTCTGAGTCAAGCTATTCACCACACACAAAGTTACACCGGCTTTTCTGTTCTCGGCATCCAGATACATTACCCGACCGATCAATTCTCCGACACGATTTGGTGTAAAAAATCCGGTGGAAATGCCTGCCAATACAGCTTTTATAGAAGTTTTGAAATTGATTTTCTGAACATTGGAAGTCAATAATTGCCATTTAAAAGATTCCAACAACCAATTCACTGGTAGTAAAACAAAAACTGCTGCCAACCACCAAAATTGCGAAACCGGCATTTTTCCCCATTGAGCAAAAAGTTCGTTGTATTGGTTGAAAGTGAGAAGTTTATAGGTGAGGAAAGAATATGAAAGAATGAGAATTAACAACCCACAAACACTAAAAGGGAGTTTTGAGTTGTGAAATTTAAAATTTATTTTGGTAATTGAAGATGAACTTGAGCGTACCATTTTTTAAGCCCTCTTCAGGAGTTTTTTTGGTTGGGTCTAAACGTAAATTTCTTCTGTGAAAAATAGCTAAACATCGTTGTAAAAATGGTGACAATCATTTTAGATGGCGTCGGGAAAAATCCCACAAGGTCCACTAAAATTTTCAATCCCAAATAGTTCAACAACAAATTCGCCAACACAACCAACAAATATCGAAAAAGTTGCACTCTTCCACGCAAATCGGAACTAGTGAATGTCACGTATTTTTGAAGTAAAAATCCCGATAGAAAAGTTACTGGAAAAGTTATAAAAAGTGCAGCAATGTGCGAACTAAGTGTTACAAAACCAAGATGTAACATTTGATGTTTCAATACGAAATTGTAAACCAAAAAGAACAAAACCCAATCGAAAACCATGTTGGCAACTCCCGAAACTCCGTATCGGAAAAACTGACTTGGCATGTATTTACGAAATGGCGGATAAAAGAAATCAATACATTTACAAATCCAATTTCCTATGATTTCAAAAATTTTTTTCATTATTGTTTTAAGTATGCTTCTTAAATAAATAAACTGACAATTAAAGTATTACAATCGAAAAATTTTTGTTATTTTTGTCACCTATAAAACGCTGTTTTCTTGTTTGCTTTGCAAAGATACAATTTATGAATTTACAATTCACAATTTACAATTTACAATTTAGTGATTCGTTGATATTTAACATTTAGATTGACGAATATAGTTAAAAATATTTTATTTATCACGCATCTTGCCCGACGACAATCAACTATATGACACAAGTAAGAGCAAAAAAATACCTCGGACAACATTTTCTGAAAGACATGGAAATTGCTCGTCGCATTGCTGAAAGTTTGCCAATTGAAGAGCGAACTTCTGTGCTCGAAATTGGTCCGGGAATGGGCGTTTTGACTCAGTTTTTGCTTCAAAATCCGTTGATAGATTTAACGGTTGTTGAAGTGGATGGTGAATCGGTAGAATATCTGCACCAGCATTTTCCACACCTTAAAGTCATTGAAGGGGATTTTTTGAAACTGGATTTAAAGACGATTTTTCCTGATAAATTTTTTGTAATCGGTAATTTTCCATACAATATTTCCAGTCAGATTTTCTTTAAAATGCTGGAGAACAAGGATTCTATTCCGTGTCTGGCCGGTATGATTCAAAAAGAAGTGGCTGAGCGAATTGCAGCTCCTTCCGGAAGTAAAACCTACGGAATTCTGAGTGTGTTGATGCAGGCATATTATAAAATTGAATATCTTTTCACTGTACACGAATACGTTTTTGATCCGCCGCCAAAAGTGAAATCGGCTGTGATTCGGTTTACGAGAAATGATATTTCACAGATCAATTGCAATGAACAACTCTTCAAATCGGTTGTAAAAACAGCTTTCAATCAGCGTCGTAAAACCTTGCGTAACTCTTTGTTGCCTTTGGTGGAAAAAGGAAATCCCATGTTTGTAGATCCGCTTTTCGATTTGCGTCCGGAACGGCTTGATGTAGAAGCTTTCATCGACCTGACAAATCGAATTGAAGCTGCGTTGAAAGATTAATTTTCTAAGTTTTTTTCAAATCAATAATACTTATTTTTACAGTCACTTATTTTATATTGATAACTCACAGTTGATATTTGTCATCTATCAAATAGCGCATTGCCATGTTCTGGCAGCTTTTGTCTCAAACATTAAAACCGAATGAGATTTTAATGAATTTATGTGTAATTAATTATTGGAATTTATAAAAATCCTTCTTATTATGAAAACACAACCAAACTTTTCAATTGACAAATTTTTGTCGTTTCCTGTTATTTCTCTGCTCCTTTTTGGTTTTGCTGTTCGCACACTCGCTGTAAACGATTTTCCGCCGGTGAAAAGCAGCGAATCTGATAATTTTATCGAATACAAAGGAAAAATTGTCGACAAAAAAACCGGAAGCTCCTTGGCATATGCCGGTTTGACAGTCGTTGGTACGAATATTTCCTCCATTTCGAATTCGGAAGGTGATTTTTCGATTAAAATTTCGAAGGGAATCTCCAATCCTAAGATAAAAGTCAGCTTTATCGGGTACAAAAATAAATTGGTAACACTTACCGATTTAAAACCGGATAAACCTCGAATTGAATTGGAACCGTTGGCCGTTGAATTACCGGAATTAAACGTGATTTCGAAAGATGCTGAAGTACTTATTCGAGCAGTACTCGAAAAAAGAGGCGATAACTATTTCAATACTCAAACTCTAATGACAGCTTTTTATCGCGAAACAATCAAAAAAAGCAGAACTTATGTTTCACTTGCCGAAGCGGTGGTAGAAGTAAACAAACAGCCTTACACTTCCTTTAAACCGGATGCTGTAAAGCTTTATAAATCACGCAAAAAAACCGACTATAACAAACTGGATACGTTGGCATTCAAATTACAGGGTGGTCCTTTTAATTCATTGTATCTGGATATTATGAAAAATCCGGATTATATTTTTACGGATGATATGATTATGAATTATGAATTTACCTTTGATTATTCCACCCACGAAGATAACCGACTGATTTATGTACTTGATTTTAAACAAAATCCGAACAAAAAAGAACCGATGTATTATGGAAAATTATATATTGATGCCCAAAGTTTAGCCTTAAAAAGCGCGGTTTTTAGTTTGAATATTACCGATAAAGACGCTGCCGCCGAAATGTTTATCAAGAAAAAACCGTTTAATGCCCGCGTCTATCCTATTGACGCCAAATATCGGATTGATTACCTCGAAAAAGATGGAAAATGGTATTATGCTTATAGCCGTATTGAACTGGGAATGAAGATTATATGGAAGAAAAAACTATTCAATACCAATTATTATTCTACTGTCGAAATGGCAATAACCGATTGGGGAAAAGGTGCTGAAAACAAGGCATTTGATTATAAAGACCGGCTTAAACCTTCGGTCATCATCAGCGACGAAGTTTCCGGTTTTTCCGATCCAAAATTTTGGGGGGAATTCAATGTTATCGAACCCGAAAAATCAATTGATTCGGCAATAAAAAAGATTCAGAAACAATTAGAAAAAAAATAGCCCCTTTTTTATAAAGTAGGAATGCTCATTCCGGTGATTTTGCGGTACAAATCAAGCGCATAGATATCGGTCATACCGGAAATATAATCTAAAATCGACATGATTTTACCGTAAACAGTCGGACTGTTAGTTTCGTATTGTTCAGGAATCCGCATTAAAAGTTGTTGCGAATATGCTTTTTCGGGATTCAAAACGGCTGACACCAAATGGTCGAGCAGTGTGAGAATAATTTTGTAACCCGCCAATTCCACATCCAGAACTTCGGATGAGCGATAAATCTTTGCTTTAGCCATTTTTTTGCAGTTCTGATACGCTTCGGCAGATTGTTGCGGCAATTTCTTGATTAACGAAGAAGTGCAAGTACCGTTCAAAATGGCTTCTTCGTTTTCGACAAAAAGGGATGAACATTCCTCAATCAGTTGCCCGATAACTGACGAACGCAAATATGCAATTTGCTCATTTACATCCGTTACCATAAACATGGTTTCTTGTCGGCGAACTTTTCGTTCAGCATTGAAAAATCCAAGAAACAGATTTTTTGTCTCGTCAGAAGTCAGGATTTTCAACTTGTGCGCATCTTCAATATCCATGATTTGATAGCAAATATCATCGGCAGCTTCCACCAGATAAACCAATGGATGACGTGCAAAATGATTTGGGTTTTCCTGCGAACGTGGAACTCCAAGCTCTAAAGCAATTTTTTCAAAATCGGCTTTTTCGGAATCAAAAAAACCAAACTTCTGTTTTTTCGGGTCGGAATAAATCGAAGCATAAGGATATTTTATTATTGCAGCCAATGTGCTGTAAGTTAAGACGAAACCACCCGGACGACGACCGTGGAACTGATGGGTAAGTAATCGCAAAGCATTTGCGTTTCCTTCGAAACAAGTGCAATCTTTCCATTCTTCTGCAGTCATTTCGTTGTGTAAATGTTGCCTGTTACCTTCCGAAAAGAAAGTGGCAATGGCTTTTTCACCCGAATGTCCGAAAGGCGGATTTCCCAGATCGTGCGCCAGACAAGCTGCCGAAACAATGAAACCGATTTCGTCCAGAAAAGGTGATTGTTTTTCTGACTTTGAACTCAATCGATGTGCCACGTTTACGCCTAAAGAGCGACCAACACAAGCAACTTCTAGACTATGTGTCAGCCGATTGTGCACAAACACACTTCCCGGAAGAGGAAAAACCTGTGTTTTATTTTGTAACCTGCGGAATGGTGCAGAGAAAATCAATCGGTCGTAATCGCGCTGAAATTCACTGCGGTCATCGGCTCGTTTCTCGTGGTATTCTTCCAATCCGAAGCGTTTGGTAGATAAAAGTTGATTCCAGTTCATTTTATAAGTTCAAAGTTTATAAAGTTCGTAAAGTTCATAAAGTTTTAAATACCAAAGACTTTAAACTCTATGAACTTTATTAACTTGTAACTAATTAGGCATGTGATATTTCTTCAATTCACTTCTTAATTCTTTACTTTTTGCATCGGTTACTTTGTCCATCCAACGCCAGAATTTATCGCCGTGATTCATTTCTTTGGTGTGGCAAAGCTCATGAAGTATCACATAATCAATCAAATGAATCGGAAGTAACATCAAATAAAGCGATAGATTGATGTTTTTCTCACGTGAGCAACTTCCCCAACGACTTTTGCTGGACTGAATTTTGACATTCGAAAAGAAAAGGCCGTGCTTATCAGCCAATTGTTTACTACGGCTCGGTAAAAGTCGCTTGGCTTCTTTGCGCAGAAAATAACTGATTCCGTTCCAAAAATACTGTTGAGTTTCGATTGTCAAACAATCTGTTCCAACAGGATATTCGATATTTAATGTGCTGTTTTTTAATGCAAAATAGATATTCTTTCGGTTAGTTGATTTGGCTTCCACCACAAAAGTTAGCGTTTGAAGTTTGGAGCTTTCATCAATAATAATATTTCGTTTTTGCAACCCTTTTTCCAACTTTTCTTGCTTTTGAATCAGTTTAGTACGAATAGAATTGATAAATTTCAGGGCATCATTTTCAGTAGCTTTTGTTGGCAAAGTTACCCGCAGACCTGAACTTAAAATCCGCACACGAATATGTTTAGACCGCGCGTTGCGGACAAATTCAATAGTTCCTAAATCGGTATCTGAAAGCATTACTTAAAAAAAAATGAAATAAATATACTCTATAACAGCACAAAGGTACATTTTTTTTGAGCAAAAAATAGAGGTTTATTGCTTGAAACGAATAACTTTGCAAAAAATTTCGGAAAACACGAAAAAAATGATACTTGCTAAAAATATACACAAGAGTTTCGGCGATTTGGATGTACTTAAAGGAGTTGAGCTGAATGTAACCAAAGGTGAAATTGTTTCCATTGTCGGACCAAGTGGTGCCGGGAAAACCACTTTGTTACAGATTTTGGGAACGCTTGACAAACCAAATGCCGGTGAAGTGCTGGTTGATGGTATCGATTTTAGTAAATTGGGAGAAAAAGAACTGGCAGCTTTCCGAAACAAACACATTGGCTTTATATTTCAATTTCACCAATTATTACCTGAATTTACAGCGCTTGAAAACGTGATGATTCCGGCTTTAATAGCCGGAAAAGATAACAAAAAAACTACTCAAAAAGCCAAAGAAATACTTGCATATCTGCAACTCACCGATCGCATGGAACATAAACCCAATGAATTGTCGGGAGGTGAAAAACAACGGGTGGCCGTAGCTCGTGCTTTAATTAACGATCCCTCGTTGATTCTGGCTGATGAGCCATCGGGTAGTCTGGATACGAAGAATAGAGATGAATTACACAAATTGCTTTTTGATTTACGTGATAAATATGGGCTTACGATTGTGATTGTAACACACGATAAAGAATTGGCAGCACTTTCAGATAGGGTAATTGAAATGAGAGATGGAACTATAATTTCCAATTACTAAATTTTCAATTTTAAATGAAAAGAAATTGGATATTAAGTAATTGAGAATTGTGAAATCGATTTGTAGTCCCGCCGGGAATCGAACCCGGATCTAGTGTTTAGGAAACACTTGTTCTATCCATTGAACTACAGGACCGCATTTGGTGGCGCAAAATTACATTAATTTACCGATATAAAAAATAATCAGATTTCATGAGCAAAAATAAATTCTTCGTCGTTTGGGAAGGTAAAGAACCGGGTATTTACCGTTCGTGGGAAGAATGCAAGCGACAGATTCACGGTTTCGAAAGTGCTATTTTCAAAGGTTTTGCCACTGAAGCAGAAGCCCGCGAAGCCATGGTCTCACCTTGCTGGGACTATATTGGTAAAAATGCAAAAATAAAGAAACCAACCACAGAAGAAATTGCTAAATATGGAGCTCCTAATTTTGAAAGTTTATCGGTGGATGCAGCTTGCAGTGGCAATCCCGGCTTGATGGAATATCGGGGCGTATACAGCAAAACCGGTGAAGAATTGTTTCGCCAGGGACCTTTTAAAGACGGAACCAACAATGTCGGCGAATTTTTAGCTATGGTGCATGGGTTGGCTTTTTTGAAACAAAAAGACAGTCCGTTACCCATTTACACCGACAGCAAAACGGCTTTGGCCTGGGTAAAAGCCGGAAAAACCCGCACCAAATTACAGAAAAATGAAGTAAACGTGATTCTATTCGATTTAGTGGCTCGTGCCGAAAATTGGCTGCAGGAAAATGAATACACAACCGAAATATTAAAATGGGAAACCACCGTTTGGGGTGAGATACCAGCTGATTTTGGGAGAAAGTAACTTGTTTTTGCAAAATACGAATAAGTAAATAATTTAAAATCTTCTTATCTGATGTGCCAAAACATCTTTATACAATAATATGCTTTCCTGATTTCATTTCTCTTTTTGAAAAACAATAAAGAATCTCTGTTTTCCCAAAACAAAACCACTCTTTTTAATCTTGTTTTAAATGAAAAATCAATATAGGAATATGCTAATTTTAAAAGCACTTGCTTTTCGTATTGTAAATTTTCATTTATAGCCATTGAAAACTTAATTATTCTATTGTAATTGACTTTTCTTCCTTTGATGATATTTTTGGCATTTTTCTTAATTCCAATTGCTCCCAACGTATTATTGTCGTGTTGACGGTAACTGACCAATGGTTCGTTTAAGTAAGGAATTACTCCGTACTGAACAGCATGAAATGCCAGCCAATAATCAAATGGAATTTCATCGGGGAAAGGTAATGCGTATTTCAACAAGTCTCTGTTTATTAACATTGTATGACCTGATATTCCATTATATAAAACAAAATTTAAACAACTTGTACAAGTTGAAAGTCTTCTGAAATCAGAGAATTTTTTCCCTAAAGTAATTCCGTCAGATCCTATATATTCGTTGTCAGAGTAAGCCATGAAGTTTTCACCGATTGCTCTCACAAGTTTTGATATCTTGTTTGGATACCAAATGTCGTCCTGATCGGCAATAGCTATAAATTTTTTGCTGGTTAATGTTAGTGCTTTTTCAAAGTTCCGTATAAAACCCTTATTTGAGCTATTCCTGAATATCTTAAAATTGCTATATTTACCGGCATATTCCTGCAAAATTTTCCAGGTATCATCCGTTGAATTATCATCAACGCATATAATTTCGGAAATATTTGCATAGTCCTGATTTAGAATACTTTCTATCTGTTCATGTAAGAAAATCTCTCCATTGTAAGTGCACAAAGCAATAGATATTTCCGACAGCTGGTTTTCTGGTTTATTCATTTAATTATTTTTTTCTCCAATAAAGTCCGGTTTTCCCCGATTGATAGTCTAATATCCCATGTATTATATATCTTATCTTCAGTAATTTATCCTGATTATCATATAATATTGTTTTTCTGACTAATCTTTTCCATCTTTTTTGCAACCGACGAGCTTCCGATGGATATAATTTACTTACTATAAAAACATTTCGTGTAATATAATAGAATCGGATAGGGTTGTAATCATCAATATACTTCGTAAAACCTAAAACTTTTGTTTTTCGGATACCATTTCCCACAAAATGTTCCAGAAAAACAGTATTTATTCGGACAATTTGTAAATTCATTTTACAAATTCTCAAACAAATTTCTTCATCTATCCAGTCTATAAACAAGTCTTCCAAAAATAGACCGACCTTCTGAATTTTTTCTATCAAGATTAAATTACCTGAAGTCATCGTATAATTAATAGGAGAGTACTTATTTTCGAAAATCGGTTTCGGTTTATTATTCCGGGAATCAAAATGAACAGGCGAAAATATTGCAACTTTTTCAAAATCAGGATATTCGTTTGAATTTTGGATAAAAAGAGGTAAATTTTTCTCAAAAAAACAGCTGTCCTGATCCAGAGTCAATATCCATTCAGCTCCCGATTCTATTGCAAGTTTACAGCCCTGATTCAGTGCAGTAGCAATTCCCCGGTTTCCCTTGTTGGCAATATATATTATTTTTGAATGATCAAATCCTGCTAAAAGAATCGAGTTATCAATATCGGAATTATCTATAACAATCAGCTGATTAATATTTTGGATATAGCTGTTTATATTATCTACATTTTCTAATGAAGGATAATACCAAATTACAATTCCATAAAGCTTGCTCTGTTCAATCATTTTAACTTGTTCAGGACTTAAATTGCTGTTTTTGAATGCCAAAAGGCGTGAAAGTTATCCTGTTTCGGTTATTTTCTTCATACAGCCGTTTGTTTGGTTCATGGTTTGTATCGAAAGGAACGTGATAATAATGGAAAAGTGTAACCAAATGCTTTTTCGAAATCGGATAGACTTCAATCCGGCTTAAACGTCCTTCTAAATCAGTATCTTCTCCTGTTCCCGGGAATAAAAATCGCTCATCAAACCCATTTACTTTCATCAAATCAGCTTTCCAAAGAGAATAATTACAACCCAATAAATATCTACGTCTGTCTTTCAAAAACATCTTTCTTAGAAAGGGATTTCGAATCCGAAGTATATTTTCCATATAAGTTTTTTCCCCACCAAAAACTGTTTCAAAAAATAACGGAAATCCAATGGCAAATTCAAGATAACCTTCTTTTATTTTTTTGATTGTCAAAGTTTTAGATATGTTTTCCGTTAACATTATCCGTCGTCCGCTTACAATCTGATTTTCAGCTCTGCTTTCAATATGCTCTTGTATAAATCTTCTGTGAGGTATACAATCACCATCAATAAAAATCAGATATTCACCTTCAGAAGCAACAACGGCTTTATTCAAGATTTTGTTTTTTTGCCAACCATTATCTTCCTGCCAAACATGTTTAATCTGGAAAAAATAAGTTGATTTGATACGATTTATTTCGGCTGCAACCTCTGTTTTAGAACCATCGTCGGCAATGATGACTTCAAATTCACGAAAAGTTTGAATTTCTAAAGCAGCTAAAACAAGCTTTAACAATTCAATTTTATTGTAGAAAGAAATAATTAAACTTATAGAACGGGGCATATTTGCTGTAAATTTTGTTGAATTAATAATTTTTTTGTTGAATCAGTTTTTCCGGAAGAAGTCAATATTTGCGTTTATCCCTATTCTTTGGAATAACTATATTCACTTCCATTCACAAAATTGTTTTGATAATTTATAACTGAGAAATCAATAGTAGTAAACTTTTCATTCGCATTTTCAAGTAGTTTCAATGGAACTGAGCCATAGAATGAAGCCCACATTGAGAAAGTACTTGGAGGTCCCATAATATAGTCACATTCACTTAAAGCATATAGATCTTCAATACCTAAAGAGTTTTCTAACATATTGATATTCAAATCACCATAGTTTTCAGAATTAACAGCTTCAATAGAGCTTATAAAAAAAGCAACTCTTTTCTCAGCCAATTCATTACTTAAAATGGTCATATAATTACAGTAAACAGTATCATCAAAGAAATAAATTCCTTTTTGAAAATTGATATAGTCACCCCTTCTTATATGAACACCAATAACAACATCGTATTGCTGTTTTAGTTTTAAAAAAAGTGCATTAGTTCTTCTACAATACTCGTCTTTAGGTTTGAAAAGACTTTTAATTTGCGGTTTGAAGTTTAAAAAAGCATCAATATCTTTTTTATGTTTCCAGGAATTAATTATTACAATTCTTTTGGGGTCACAAAATAATTCGTTTATTTGATTTTCGGGGGGGAAATAAATATTAAATAATCTAAAAAGTGGACTAATTTTTATTTTGTGTAATTTATATAATGATGAAATGCCAAATTTAATAGTCTTTTCTGTTCTACTATTTTCAGCTAATTTGAATTTTATATTTTGGAATTGATTCAAATTTTCAAAAAAAGATTCATATTCTTTGAAATTAGGAATATATATTTCAACATCATTCTTCATACCATATGCAATGAAAAACGAAAATGCCCATAATTTATTGCACATTTGATTTCGGTTGTCACTAAGTATAATCATAGTTGTTAGTTGAGGTTTTTTTATTTTTTTATTATTCCATTGACACACACGAAGTTGTTTTCGAGTTGTTTTTTCTGACATATAGCCATATTTTCATCCTGATTCACCCAGTTTTCAATGTGTGATAAATGATATTGAATTGCAAGGTTTCGAACCGATTTATGGTTGAAACCTCCGGCATCAAATCGCCAGGTCAGGTCATAATCTTCTCCTACTGCAGGCAATATATAATCTTCGTCGAACCCGTTGATGGAAAAAATTGCTTTTTTTGAAAATGACATATTACTACCTGTTAAGTGGTTCAATGACCTCATTTTTGGAATAAATCCAAATAAACCATCGGGTGAAATAAAAATACCTTCTTCAATGTATCTCATTCCTCCTCTACCAAAGAAGAATCTACGGAGTAAAAGATCTTGTAACGATTTTATTTTTGAACTATTCACTAAAATAAGCTGTGAATTACCATTATCTAATTTTACTCTTTTTCCAGCCAATACAGAATTATTATCTGCATAGCGAAGATGCATTTCAATGAACTTATGATGCAGCACACAATCACCATCTATAAAAATCAACCAATCGGCTTTTGATGCCCGAATGGCATTGTTCATTGCTTTATTTTTTCTCCAACCTACGTCAGCCTGTGTCAAATGTTGCCAGTGTTGTGTAAACGGATATTGAATCAGAAAATTTTTCACCTCTGTATTTTCTCCATCTTCTGAAATTATTATTTCAAAATCTTTTTCAGTTTGTAATTGAAGTGAATCCAACACAGCTTTCAGAAAAGGTATATTATTGTATATTGATATTATCAGCGAAGCTTTCATGTAGTTTTATTTCTTATGTTGATGTTTACTCCAGCGCATTTTCAACACGTTTTCGATACAAAGGTTTTGATTGAAGTCACGAACTGTTGCATATTCTTTCACCATTAAAGTAAGGCTTTCAGAATCGATATTTAATCGTTCAAAATTTTTGCAACCTTTTTCCAAATCAACAATTCCAAATTCCATTCGGTTCAAATCCAAAATTTCTATATCAATTTTTTGGTTTTTTTGCTGAAATAAGATATTTCCTGCAGAATAATCGCGATGCCAAATTCCCTTATCATGAAGCTCAGCTGTAAAACGACCGATCGACTTCAAAATTTCATTTCTGTCAGGAAATTTTGGATTTTCTATCAGATCTTTAAAAGTATAATTACAATCCGATTGAAGGCTGGCATAATAACTTTTTGAGAACAAAAATAAGCATTTTTGCTCATAATAACCTATCGGTGTTGGTGTCCCGATACCTGAAGCAATCAGTTTCATTGCATATTCGTAAGACCTGCGGGCTTTTGAAGCACGAAAATTCGAATAAACCAATCGATTGATAAAATTCGGCTTCCGAAATGATTTAACTACGATTTGATATTCCTTTTCTTTAAATATTTTAATTGAATTTCGTCGGGCATGAATTGTAATTCCTTCGTTATCAAAGTTTTCATGGATATTATATATAAATTCGTCCAAAATATCAAAATCTGGATTTACAACAATTCGTTCGGGTCTTATTAACTGAGAGAAAAAATTGAACAGTCGTGACCATGTACGTCTATAATGAAGTTTTCCGCCTAATTCACGATAAAAAAACGCTTTGTGCCGGGTATTTAGAATTTCTATTACTTTTCTTTTATGGTTTCTGTCAGTTATTCTTTTCGAATTATTTCGTATTCGATATTTTAAACCAACAAATGGTAAATTTACAACTTCCCCATCTCTTTTAAGAAGGGCTATCCAAAATTCCCAATCCTCTCTTCCCAAAATATTTTCACAATATCCTCCTACAAACTCCCAATCTGATTTTCGATACATAGCACATGTATCGATCATATTTTTTCTGGCTAAAAGTTTTAATGAAAATTGAGGTAATTTCCATTCACCTTCTCTGTCACCAAAAAAAACAGATTTACATCTTACAACTTTAACTTTTGCATTATTATCCAATACAGTAACAGCTGCTTCAATATAATTAGTTGATATTAAGTTATCGGCATCAACAGGTAAAATATACTTTCCTATAGCTTCTCTAATAGCATGATTTCGGGCTGCCGAAACTCCAGAATTGTGTTGGGTAAAACACCTAACGCGGTTATCTTTATCAGAATATTTCTTGGCAACTTCATACGATGCATCAGATGAACCATCATCCACAATTATTACCTCAAAACTTTGATAAGTGGATAATAATACAGAATCTATGGTTTCGGCAAGAAAATCCTGCATATTGTAGACAGGTATAATAATTGAAACCATGGAATTGTCAATTTTCTTTACCATTAAATTTTATCGCGATTATCTATCAGTTTTTTCCAATAATACTTCAAAGGATTTGTATATTTCAGATTTTTCCATGGACGGCTACTGTGTGGTAAATGCACTACGGGAAGCGATGTCATCAAATAATTTTTGTACCCCAGTTCCACCGATTTATGCGAAATAAATACATCGTACCACGATTTTTCGGGATTCAGATTTTCGAAATCAAATGAAGATAAATATCTGTTTGTCAAAAGCGTACAGCAAAAACTAAGTCGCTTTTTGGTCTCAATTATTCCCGAACTAAACTTTTGAGCGTACAAATACGGAAAATTAATGTTTCCATCTTCACTTGTTGTTACCGCCGCAATCATACCGGGGTTTTGCAAGCTATCAACTGAATCAACCATTTTCTGAATGGTATTCTTTTCAACTATCACATCCGATTCAACAATCAGCAAATGAGCATTTTCAGCAATCGCCTTTTTTTGAGCGACTTGCAAAATCAGCAAATAATTAGGTGAAGGATGCGAAGTGATATCTTTCAGGTTTACCAATGAAAATCCTTGTTTTTCAGACTCGTTTGTTAGTTGTTGAGTCGTTTCATCTGAACTGAAATCGTTGTAAATTGTATAATTAAAATTAGCATCAATTTCCGGACTCATAATGCCATCAATCGTTCGAAGCGTAGTTTCCAGCGAATCTTTTACAGGCGTTATGATATGCAATTTGCTCATTTTCAATATTATTTGAAAATTTTATTTAACACGGGAATAGTTCTCAAAGGGAAATCGCGTTTTACTAACAGTACCAAAAATGCCAGCATTAAAAGTGATTTCAACATAACATTCAAAGCAGTAATATGGGTATGTATAAACAAACTAATGACATACAACAAAACAGTAACAGCGGTATAAAGTCCGATTGTTTTCATGTCATATTTAATAGGCATAAATTTTTGTCCGAAATAATACGAAACCACCATGATAACAAAGTAACAAACAAATGCAGCCCAGGCACAACCCATATAACTGTATATTGGAACTAAAATAACGTTCATTACTACGATTATAATTGTGCCAAGAATGGAAAACCATGCTCCAAACATAGTTTTATCGGTTAGTTTATACCAAAGCGAAAGATTGAAAAATACACCCTGAAATATAAACGAAAACAGTACAATAGGCACCACGTTTAATCCCGCCCAATAGTCGTGTTGAATGATATATTTAAACACATCCAAGTAAAGCACCATTCCAAGAAAGATGAGTAATGAAAACAGAATGAAGAACTTCATAGCATCGGCATAAGCCGCCAGACTACTTTTGTCTTTATGTTGAGCAAAAATAAAAGGTTCGTATGAATAGCGAAATGCTTGAGTGAACATTAACATCACCATTGCAATTTTCGAGGTCGCACCATAAATTCCAAGTTCTGTTGCACCTTCTTTTCCGGGCATTAAAAACGGAAAAAGAATTTTATCCAATGTTTGATTCATAATTCCTGCCACGCCTAAAACAAGTAATGGGAGCGAATATACTAACATTTTTTTGAGTAAAACCTTGTCAAATACAAATTTTACTACAAATACATCGGGCAATAAAGCGATGGTAACCAACGCGGTAGAAAGAATATTGGCCACAAATACATAGCCAACGCCGTAATGCGGATTATAGAACCAATTTACCAATGCCGGTGCTTTTACTGCCAACCACGGACAAATCAACAAAAAGAAAAGATTGAAAAATATGTTGGTGAAAATCATAAACAATTTCAATCCGGCAAACTTAATCGGGCGGTTTTTGTACCGAAGATAAGCAAACGGAATGCAGCCAAAAGCGTCCATTGCCACCACCACACCAAGCATGGATATATATTCCGGGTGTTTTGTATAACCCATTGCTGTGCCAATTTGTTGGGAAAATATTACGCACGCAATGGCAAAAAGTATCGAAGAAAATCCAACAGCAATTAAAGTGGTACTATATACTTTGCCCGCTTCGTCTTTGTTTTTGTTGGCAAAACGGAAATAACCGGTTTCCATGCCGTAAGTTAAAATCACCAATAATAAAGCCGTCCATGCGTACAGGTTCGTCACAATTCCATATTCGGCGGAACTTTCCAAAACATAAGTATAAAGTGGCACCAACATCCAGTTCAGGAATTTTCCTAAAATGCTGCTAACTCCATAAATGGCGGTCTCTCTCGCCAGTTTTTTCATTTGTTCTGCCATAAAGTTAATGTGCCAACGCGATAAATAATTTAGTATTTTTGTAAAGAATTTTCGGCCAACTCAATGGCTTTTTTAAGTTTTTCTTCCAATAAATTTTTTGTTGGGAGTTTTGTAATGTATTCAGCTACTTTTATATGTTCATCCATATCGAGCATCAAGTAATTGATTTGCTCCGGTGATTTTTCGGCACACAAAATCAGACCGATTGGTTTGCTCTCGCCTTCCCGTTGTTCATTGTGTTCAAGCCAACGAAGATACAATTCCATTTGGCCTTTGTATGCAGCTTTGAATTTATCAAGTTTTAAATCGATTGCAATTAAACATCGTAAACCACGATGATAAAAAAGCAGATCGATATAAAAATCCTCATTATCAATGATTATTCTTTTCTGACGGGCAAGAAAAGCAAATTCAGTTCCCATTTCGGTTATAAAATGCTGCAAATTAGCCAAAATAGCCGATTCTAAATCTTTTTCGCTGTAAGAGTCATGTAATCCCAAAAAATCCAGAAAATACGGATCACGAAAAGTTAAATCCGGACTGATTTGTTTTTCATTTTTAAGCAGTTCCAAATCATTCAGAATGGTTTTTTCCGGTTTTTTACTTATTGCAGTCCGCTCAAAAAGCATACTGTTCATTCGTTCTTGCAGCGTGCGTACACTCCAGCATTCGTGAATGCATAGTTGGGTGTAAAATTCACGTTTAATGGAATCTTTAATATAGATAAGAGAATAAATGTGAGACCAACTCAATTGTGCAGACAGTGTCTGCACAATTTGATTGTCGGTGTATAATTCATTGAATTTTATAAAGTTATGAAGATTTCTTTTAGAAAAACCGATTCCATACAACTTAACAAGTTGATTACTTAATTCTGAAACAATTGTTTTCCCATAATCAGCTCTACCATTTTTCAGAATATCTTCATTGATTTGTTTTCCAATATTCCAATACAAAAGTGTTAGTTCACTATTTACAGTTTGGGCAACACGTTGACGTGTACCGTCAATTAACGATACAATCGATTGTAATAAATCCGTATTTACAGGTTTTATGTTACTCATAATTAGTTCGTTTGAAAAAATTCAATACTTTTTCCATCCATTTCATTTCGGATGATGGTTCGAAATCTTCCTTTTTTAGGTAGCCTGCTTCAAGTAGCAGTTTGATGGCTTCCTCGGCCTGTTCGTCACTGACATCGAGTTTTACACCGCCGTCCACATTGCCCAGATAAGCCCAGTTAATATGCTCATCTCTTCCATAACATTCTATTCCGAATGATTCCAGATAAGATTTCGCTATCTCAAATTCCACTGCATTGTTGAAAGATCTCAGTGTAACAGGTTCGTTCATAGATTATTGATTTATTATTATACTTACTGCTTACCGCTTGCTGTTAAAATAATGTTCCCGTTTCTCCCAATCGTACTTTTCCTAAATGTTTATATGCCAATTCTGTTGCTTCGCGTCCCCGAGGTGTGCGTTTCATAAATCCTTCTTTAATCAGGAAAGGTTCGTACACTTCTTCCAACGTTCCGGCATCTTCGCCTAAAGCTGTCGCAATGGTGGTTAAACCAACCGGTCCACCACTGAATTTATCGATAATGGTGGTCAGAATTTTATTGTCAATTTCGTCCAAACCGTATTTGTCAATGTTCAGAGCTTCAAGTGCGTAACAGGCAATCTCCATATCAATGCTGCCGTTACCTTTGACTTGGGCAAAATCGCGCACACGGCGAAGTAAAGCATTGGCAATACGTGGCGTACCACGACTGCGACGACCAATTTCCAACGCTGCCTGATCGTCAATTTTCACATTGAGCAATCGTGCCGACCGTTTGATAATGCCGGTAATTACTTCAATATCATAATATTCAAAATGGCAATTAATCCCAAAGCGAGCACGCAACGGCGAAGTCAGCAACCCGCTACGGGTTGTTGCACCAATCAAGGTAAACGGATTCAAATCCAACTGAATGGAACGCGCACTCGGTCCTTTATCTATCATGATATCAATGCGATAATCTTCCATGGCGGAATACAAATATTCTTCCACAATCGGACTCAGGCGGTGAATTTCGTCGATAAAAAGTACATCATTCGGTTCGAGACTGGTCAGCAAACCTGCCAGATCGCCCGGTTTATCGAGCACCGGACCGGATGTAATTTTAAAACCCACGTTCAGTTCGTTGGCAATAATGCTGGAAAGCGTGGTTTTGCCCAGTCCGGGAGGTCCGTGCAGCAGCACGTGATCGAGCGATTCGGTGCGCATACGAGCCGCCTGCACAAAGATTTTCAGATTCTCGATAATTTTATTTTGTCCGTTAAAATCCGAAAAAGTCAGTGGACGCAAAGCGTTCTCGAACTCCTTTTCGCCCTTTTGGTTGTTTCGTATGTCGAAATTTTCTTCCATATATTTTAATTAAGAGTTACAAGTTACGAGATCAAATACAAAACTTGTAACTCGTAACTTCTTTTCTTGTAACTATTTTGTCAATTCCTTGAACACTTCCTCCATGCTTCTTTCAATCCTGTTGATTGTCAGAATTTTATTATTTGTTTTTACGGCAAAATCAAAAACAGCTGATCGAATATCGGATGTTGAAATTATCGTAAAATGCTTTTCATTCAGCCTGTATACTGCCGAAACTTCGTTGATTTTTTCAAGTTCTTTCTGTGAAATTTCATTGGAAAATTCAACTTCGAAATGAAAACTATTTTCGTCAAATGCTCTGATTTTCGATAAATCGGAATAATCTGCCACAATTTCACCTTTATTGATAATGATTACCCGGGTGCATATTGCTTTGATTTCCTGCATAATATGCGTACTGAGCAACACCGTTTTATCTTTTCCTATTTCCCTAATCAGACTTCGGATTTCTTCCAATTGGTTGGGGTCAAGACCCGTTGTCGGTTCATCCAAAATCAGCACTTTTGGATTCGGTATTAAAGCTTGTGCCAATCCTACTCGTTGTCTATATCCTTTCGACAGTTGACCGATTTTTTTATGAAACTCAGGACGTAAACCCACTTTATCAATTAATTCGTTTACACGCAGCTCTTTTTCTTTTCCCAATTTATATGTTTCTGCCACGAAAAGCAAATATTCTTTCACGTACATGTCGGTATATTGCGGATTTTGTTCCGGCAAATAACCTACCAACTCGCTTGTTTTCAGTTGATTATCTTTTACTTCCAATCCACAAATCTTTGCCGAACCGGTTTGGTAACCCAACGAACCGGCCAAAATCTTCATCGTCGTAGTTTTTCCGGCTCCATTTGGTCCCAAGAAACCAACCACTTCACCTTCACCAATTTCAAAATTGATGTTGTTGAGCACTGTTTGTTCGCCGTACTTTTTTGAAAGACTGGATATGCTGATTGACACCTTTTAATTTACAATTTTCAGATTTACAATTTACAATTGCAAAAGTACTAAATCTGTATGGGAATGGAAAATAAATCGGATTTGTTGTTCTATTTTCTGAAAATTGCTACAATGACTGAAAGCAAAATATACCAACCAATTAGCAATGCAAACGCATTTAATTGGAAAATTGCCAGTATTATAGCACAGCCAAATAAAAATAGAAATTGAATTTGATTGTCTTTCCATGCCAGATTTTTGAATTTCAAGGAAAACATAGGAATTTCGGCAACCAATAAATAGCTGAATAACAACGTAAAGACAACCAAAATCCATAAATTTGTTACAAGAAAATCGGAAAATGAAAACGCCAATCCTGCCCAGAAAATAGCATTCGCCGGAGTTGGCAGACCAATAAACGATGAGGTTTGACGCTCGTCGATATTGAATCTGGCTAATCGAAGTCCTGAAAAAACCGGAATCAGAAAGGCCAGATAGGGTAACCATTCGTTAATGCCAGTTTCATTCAACAATGAAAACACGATAGCACCCGGTGCCATCCCAAAACTTATCACGTCAGCCAATGAATCCAATTCTTTACCCATTGGCGAATAAGCTTTCAACATTCTGGCAGCAAAACCATCCAGAAAATCGAAAACGGCTGCAATTAAAATGGCTATAAAAGCCCCTTGATAATTGCCATTGAAAGCCAGAAAAACCGCTACACAACCTGAAAACAGATTGAGACTGGTAATGAAGTTGGGAATATGTTTTTTCATAAGTACAAATTTTGCGAATTAAAACGAATTAAACAAATTTCAATCAATAACAATTAATAACGCCGAAGGCAAATATCTACGAATAACTTTTATTCTTTATTTTTTGAATCAATCCAAATCGTTACCGGTCCATCATTAACCAGAGCCACTTTCATGTCTGCTGCAAAAGTACCGGTTTTTACTTCTTTGCCAAGTTTCAGACTCAGTTCTGAGCAAAAATGCTCATACAGCTGAATGGCAATTTCATGTTTTGCGGCTTTAATATACGATGGCCGGTTTCCTTTTTTTATCATGGCGTGAAGGGTAAACTGGCTAACAACCAGAATTTCACCATCAACATCCACCACCGAACGATTCATTATACCATTTTCGTCATCAAAAATTCGCAAACCGGTGACTTTTCCGGCGAGCCAGTCGCTGTCCTCTGTTGTGTCGGCTTCTGTAATTCCCAGCAATACTAACAATCCCACTGAAATGCTCGACTTGATTTGACTGTCAATTTCTACCGAAGCTTTGTTTACCCGTTGAATTAAAATGCGCATTCTTTGTTCAATAAATCTGTTTTCAAGCGACAAAATTACAAAAAAATGTTGATAGTCAATTTGGTTGATTTTTTTGATTGAAAGTTACTCTCAAAAAGCCCTATGAAAGGTGTTTTATGAAAACGTAAAATCTGAACAAATCATTCAAAAATCATATCAAAAATTCCTCATAAAAAATCAATTTTTCCCCTTCAAACTCAAAAAAATACGGCAATTTTGTATTTGACAAAGAAGTTTAGCTCTAAAGTAATTAAATTTTAAATTTCTGAGCTAATTATTTGTAAATCAATTTGTATATTTGTATCATAAAAACAACTGAAAATGTCCAAATTAAAATTTAAAGCATCAATAATCGGTTTTATTTTGCTGATACCGATGGTAGTTTTGGACGGAAAACCCTATTCAATTTGGATGGCCGATTCCGAAATGAAGCGGAATCCCGAAAGTTGGATGATTGATTTTTCCAAAAAGCTGAAATGGGATTATTGCAACGGTCTTGAACTTCAGTCCATTTATCAGGTTTGGAAAAAGACGGCAGATCCCAAGTATTTTAATTATGTGAAAAGTTATGCTGATACAATTATTAATGAAAATGGCAATATCACAGGATATAAACCTGATGATTTAAGTCTTGACAAGCTGAATTCCGGAAAGATTTTATTTGATCTTTATGCCAAATCGAAAGAAGAAAAGCTGAAAAAAGCAATTGATTTACTTCGAAATCAAATTAAAAATCAACCTCGCACGAGCGATGGCGGTTTCTGGCACAAAAAGATTTATCCAAATCAAATGTGGTTGGACGGACTTTACATGGCTTCGCCTTTTTTAGCTGAATATGCCTATCGCTTTGGTGATAAAGAATTGTACGACGAAGTTGCCAATCAGATTCTGACTGTTGCAAAACATACATTCGACTCCAAAACCGGACTTTATTATCACGGTTGGGACGAAAGTAAGCTGCAAAAATGGTCGAATCCACAAACCGGACTTTCGCCCAATTTTTGGTCACGAAGCATGGGTTGGTACATGATGGCCATGGTGGATGTGCTTGATTTTCTACCGAAAAATCATCCTAAACGTCCTGAAATTATCAAAATTCTGACCAATTTAAGCCAATCGCTCTACAACTACCGTGATCCGAAAACCGGCATGTGGTTTCAGGTTACCGACAAAATGAACGAAACGGGAAATTACGTTGAATCGTCCGGCTCGGCGATGTTTATTTACACGTGGGTGAAAGGTGCTCAAAAGGGTTATTTGTCCAAAGAATTTCTCGAAAAAGGAAACAAAGCGTACGATCAGTTCGTAAAACAATTTATAAAAGAAAATCCGGATGGAACTATTTCTGTTACAGATGTTTGCTCCGTTGCCGGATTGGGTGGCGAACCACGTTACCGCGACGGAAGTTACCAATATTATATTTCAGAACCAAAACGAGATAATGACCCGAAAGCGGTTTCTCCATTTATCATGGTTAGTGTTTTGTTGAAAAAATAAAAAATCCAATGAAAAAATTAGTATTATTCTATTTCTCCCTGATTAGCTTAGGAGCTTATTCCCAGCAACATTACGATATCGTTGTCGGCCGAAACGGAACCGGGAATTTCCGGAATATCCAGCAGGCCATTGATTCTGTACGGGCTTTTAATCCTGCCGGTACGGTTACCATTTTTATCAAAAAAGGCTTTTACAAGGAGAAACTCGAGATTCCAACGCATGTATGTAATGTCCAGTTGATTGGTGAAGACCGTGACAAGACTATTATCAACTGGGACGATCATGCCAAAATCAATAAAATGGGAACTTTTAAAACCTACACATTTAAAATTTGTGGGAATGATGTCCGTCTTGAAAATCTGACTGTTGAAAATTCTGCCGCACAAATGGGGCAAGCCGTTGCACTTCACGTGGAAGGCGACCGCGCCGTTTTTGTAAACTGCCGGTTTTTGGGAAATCAGGATACCATTTACACCGGACGCGAAAATACGCGCCAGTATTTCCTGAATTGCTACATCGAAGGAACAACCGATTTTATTTTCGGTCCGTCAACCGTTTGGTTTGAAGGTTGTTCGATTTTCTGCAAACGAAACTCGTATATTACCGCCGCCAGTACGCCGCAAAACATCAAATACGGCTATATTTTGAATAATTGTAAAATAATGCTTGCCGACAGCGTGACGGAAGAATATCTCGGTCGTTCGTGGCGGTCGTATGCCATGACTTTGTACATGAATTGCCAACTTCCAAAAGGAATCCGGCCTGTTGGTTGGGACAATTGGAGAAATGCTGAAAATGAAAAAACGGCGCGTTATATGGAATTCAATAACATTGGCGAAGGTGCTGATACTTCCGGCAGAACCTGGTCGAAAGTGCTGACTAAAAAAGAAGCGGCCGAATATACTGTAGAAAATGTGCTGAAAGGCTTTGATAACTGGAATCCAACAAAATAATTTACAATTTATTCATTTACAATTTACTATTTTAATGAAAACAAAGTGGTTAATTTTATTTTTACTTACTGTCAGTTTTACGCAAGCAAAAGTTCGAATCTTTACCATTGGTGATTCAACCATGGCTGATTATGATACCATCAAATACAGTGGCGATAAGGAACAGCGCGGTTGGTGCCAGCTATTTCCCTTGTTTTTAAAAAGCGATGTGACGTTGAAAAATGCAGCCAAAAACGGTCGAAGTTCAAAATCATTTTACAAAGAAGTGTGGGTAAAACTGCGCAACGAACTGAAACCGGGCGATTATGTTTTCATCCAATTCGGACATAATGACGAAAAGCAAAACGGACTGGATACCGACGAAAACGATTCAACCGCGCGCGGCACCAATCCATGGAGTCAATACCAAAAATACCTGAAATTGTACGTGAATGAAGTTCGCGAGCGTGGAGCCATTCCGATTCTTTTCACACCGGTGGTGCGACGATATTTCAACGGTAATTCGTTGACTCAAAAAGCCCAACACAATTTATCGGAAATTGCCGGTGATTCAACGCTGGATTACGTTGCTTCGATGAAAAAAGTTGCAAAAGATTTAAAAGTTATGTTGATTGATATGACGGCTTCCACCAAAAAACTCGTTGAAAGTTATGGGCCGGACAAAGCAAAAGCCGAACTGTATATTAAAGCCGATGACACGCATTTGAAAAATGAAGGTGCGTACCAGTTTGCTAAACTGGCGGCTAATGAGCTGAAAGAAAAGCATATCATATTCAAATAAAACTAAAAATCACTCAGTTAACCTTAGAAAAAATGGACAGACGTAAATTTATTTCAACTTCGGCTGTTGCGGCGGCGGGAGCTATTTTAAGTTCGGTTCCGGGAGTTGCCAAAGCAATGAGTACTACCGGCAATAAAGGACCAAAAAAGAGAATTGCCCTGATTGGAACCGGTTCACGTGGCACTTCCATGTGGGGAATTGATGTTATTAAAGATTATAGCGATTACGTGGAATATGTCGGATTGTGCGACATAAATCCGGGACGAGTGGAAGCGGCAAAGAAATACATGGGCGCAACCTGCAAAACCTTCACCGATTTCGAAACCATGATGAAAGAGGTAAAACCTGATATTCTGATCGTTACGGTAATGGATTCCCTGCACGACAAATATATCATTCGCGGAATGGAATTGGGTTGTGATGTAATTTCTGAAAAACCAATGACCACCGACGAAGTGAAATGCCAGACCATCCTTGATGCACAAAAACGAACCGGTAAAAAACTGATTGTCACGTTTAATTACCGTTATTCACCTCACCGTGCCAAAATTTGGGAACTAATACAAAAAGGCGAAATTGGTGAAATCACTTCCGTTGATTTTCACTGGTATCTCGACACCAGTCACGGAGCTGATTATTTCCGTCGCTGGCATCGCAAACGTGAATTCAGCGGCTCACTTTGGCTGCACAAAGCTTCACATCACTTCGATTTGCTGAACTGGTGGATTGATTCCGAACCGGAAGAAGTATTCGCTTACGGTAATCTCGATTTTTATGGTAAAAATGGAAAACAACGGGCTGTGAACTGCCGAAGTTGCAACCACAAAGATACCTGTGATTTTTATTGGGATGTAAACAAAAACAGCTATTATAAAATGCTTTACACCGATAATGAGCAATACGACGGTTACCTGCGCGATGGTTGTGTATTCAAAGAAGACATCGATATTTTCGACAAAATGGGTGCTTCCATTAAATATGCCAACGGCGTTCAGGTTTCGTATTCTTGCGTAACTTATGCACCGTATGAAGGTTATAGAATAGCTTTTAATGGCACAAAAGGAAAAATTGATGCTTGGATTGAAGAAAAAAATCCTGTGTACCAATCGGATTATGATGAAATAATGATTACCCATAATTTCGGTAAACGTGATTTTGTTCGGGTTTTAAAAAGTGAAGGTCACGGTGGTGGTGACAAACTGCTTCACGATCATATTTTTATAAATAACCACGAAGATCCGTTTCGTCAGTCAGCCGGAATTCGCGATGGTGCTTTTGCTATTCTGATTGGAATTGCCGCACGCAAAAGTTGTGATTCCGGGAAACCGATAAAAATTGCCGATTTGACAGATTTGAAACCAATGGCTAAAAAAGCTTGAGAATATGATTAAAAAATTTAGTTTGTTTCTTCTTATTTTTTCTTTTTCAGTAAGTTACAACTTATTGAGCGCACAATCAGTTTCAAAAGTATGGGTTTCGGATTTGGGAAACGGAACATATAAAAATCCGGTTTTGTATGCCGATTATTCCGATCCGGATGTATGCCGTGTTGGGAATGATTATTACATGGTGGCTTCGTCGTTTGGAAATATTCCCGGACTTCCCATTCTTCATTCCAACGATTTGGTAAACTGGACGATCATCGGTCATGCCCTTCTGAAAATGACGCCCGAAGAACGCTTCAACTCACTTCAACACGGTAACGGCGTTTGGGCACCGAGCATTCGGTTTCATAACAATGAATTTTATATTTATTTC
Source organism: Paludibacter sp. (assembly GCA_017882285.1). GTDB lineage: Bacteria > Bacteroidota > Bacteroidia > Bacteroidales > Paludibacteraceae > Paludibacter. The sequence goes on from JADGPS010000003.1 coordinate 36,220, forward strand.
GGCGATCCCGATGCCGGAATTTACATGACTAAAACCACCGATCCTGCCGGAGTTTGGTCGCTTTTGACACTGGTAAAAGAAGGCAAAGGATTGATTGATTCCTGTCCGTTTTGGGATGAAGACGGAAAAGCATACTTGGTTCACGGATTTGCCGGAAGTCGTGCCGGAATGAAAAGCGTGCTCGGCATTTTTGAGATGACGGCTGACGGAACAAAAGCATTGACTGAAATTCGGCTGGTTTTTGATGGCCATCCTAATAATCCAACCGTCGAAGGTCCGAAATTCTACAAGCGAAACGGATTTTATTATATTTTCTGTCCGGCAGGTGGCGTGAAACCCGGTTGGCAACTGGCTTTGCGTTCCAAAAACATTTTTGGACCGTATGAAGAAAAACGCGTGTTGGCACAAGGAAAATCCGAAGTAAACGGACCGCATCAGGGCGCATGGGTGGATACGCAGGACGGAAAAGAAGACTGGTTTCTTCATTTTCAGGATCTCTATACTTATGGACGCGTAGTACATTTGCAACCAATGAGTTGGATAAATGATTGGCCGGTTATTGGCATCGACAAAGATGGAAATGGTTGTGGAACTCCGGTTTCTATCTTTAAGAAGCCAAATGTTGGGAAAACTTATCCGGTTGCAAGTCCTGCCGAAAGTGATGAGTTTGATGGACAGACACTCGGACTTCAATGGCAGTGGCAAGCCAATAGCAATCCGTTGTGGTATTTCTGTGCAGGCGATAAAGGATATTTACGGCTTTTTGCCTGGCAATTGTTGGGTGAAGCAAAAAACCTGTGGAATGCACCGAACCTGTTGCTGCAAAAATTTCCGGCTCCCGATTTCGTTGCTACAACTAAAATGACTTTTTCGCCTTACAAAAAAGGTGAACGCGCCGGATTGGTGATTATGGGATTGGATTATGCCTCGTTGACCATTGAAAATGCTGAAAGCGGATTGACATTGAACCAGATTGAATGTGTGAATGCTGATAAAAGCACTCCTGAAAAAATAAATACTTCAATTTCGCTTTCGCAAAACACCGTTTTTCTTCGTGTAAAAGTCATTCAAAGCAAAGCGATAAACAAAGACGGAATCAACGAACCGAAAGCCAATTGTTCTTTTAGTTACAGCATTGATGGCAATCTGTTTATTCCGATTGGCGAAAAATTTATTGCGCGTGAAGGACTTTGGATTGGAGCCAAAGTCGGACTTTTCTGTACCCGTCCGAAACCGTTGAACGATTCAGGATATGTTGATGTGGATTGGTTCCGGATTACGGCGGTAAATGAATAGAAATTTTAAAAATCTAACTAAAACAGAGTAGTGCGTAGCAGAATCGAACTGCTATCTTCGGATTGAGGAACCGATCTCCTAACCATTAGAGGAACGCACCGTACTATTAATTTGCACAAATTTTAAGTGAAAATTTATATCTTTTCTTTCAATAAATAAATCAGTGAATGCCCTTTTAGAATAGATTAACTGACTACGAAAGCAAGCAACGATTCAAGGTTTGTTGAAGTGGATTGGTTTGGATCAATTATCTATTTTGAGCAAAATAAAATCCGGCTGTTCCCACCAATGGAAAGCAGAAAATGCCACCCAACAGATAATAGATGGGAACCTGTCTGAAGACCAGCATGATTTGTTCTATCAGACCTGAATAGATTCCCAGATAGATGGAAATAGCCATTCCTATAGCGGCAAAAACCCATACAATCCAACTGCGGTCGGCTTGTTCGGGGAGTTTTCGCATGACGCGCCGGGTAAATCCGTTATCCGCAATCTCTTTTTTGTTTTGGCTGAAAAAATCTTTCAGCAGTTTGTCAGTTGTTTCCATATCCTGCTTTTGTTAAGTAAACACTTAATTTTTCTTTCCCTTTCAGAATGTAAGTTTTGACCGTTCCGAGAGGACAATTCATAATTTTGGCAATTTCTTGGTGCGTTTTATCTTCCATATAAAACAATAAAACCGCTGTTTGTTCTTCTTTTCGCAGCATTTTTAACGCTTTATAAATATCCATTTTCTCCGCCGAGAATTCATTGAGCGTATAATGTTGGCTGTCAATAACCTGTTCGTCAATATCTTCGTAATGTTTTTGTGCCCTTACCGAGTCGTAATAAACATTGTAAGCAATTCGGTAAAGCCATGTTGAAAAACCCGAAAGTCCCTTGAAGGCAGTTATGTTCAGGTAGGCTTTGATAAAGGTTTCCTGTGCCAGATCGTCGCTCAACGGACCATCGCCCACAGTCAGGTTCAGGAAGAACCGCCGTATGGGCGACTGGTATTTACAGGTTAGTTTATCGAATGCGCTTTTATCTCCGAGTAAAGCAACCCGTGTGACCCAGCGGATATCATCCGTGTTGCTCATCGTTATTTACCGTTGAATCAGGTTTTGGTTTTTCAAGAAAATGAACCAACAAATAACCTATACCAACAAAGGCGGGAACGATACCGAAAATCAACCCATTTTCTTTATGCAACACTATAAATGATATTAACAGTGCTAATCCTACTACTAACCAAAGAATTCCTTTCTTCAGATTTGATGCAGGATTTGCTTTTTTGGGGTCGTCGAAGAAATGTTCCGGAACGGTTTGCCCCATTTCCAGCGATTTGGTAAACAAATCGTACTTGCGTTTCGATTCCATGTTTTTGTGACGCACATTCACTACAATAATAGTTCCTGCAAATAAAAATGGTAAAGCACATATAAGGAAGATAGCTGCACTTCCAAGTGGCATAGCCTGATGATTGTCGGCTTCAATTTGTTTTTTCTCAACTTCCTGTTCTCCTCTTTTAAGCTGAAGAATTTGATCGGGAGACAGTTTCGAGAACATGACAGAATCTTTCTTTTGTTCCTGAATCTCTTTGTTGTTTTTGACAACTTCCTGTTTCAGACTATCAACATTGATAGTGGAATTTGCAGCTTGAACTCCTGTAAATAAGAGTGCTGCTAATAGAAATAATCCAATTCGTTTCATAATCGTAAAATTTTAGAGTGTAAAAATAATGTTTGTTTTCTAATTAGACGCAACGAACTGTCTTTTTGGATTTAAAACGGATAAAAAAAATTGGAGTTTAACTTTTTTTCTTTAATTATGAATTGTTTGCTAGTATTTTCTGGTGACCGAAAAGGATAATTTTGGAAAAAATTAAACCGACTGTTTAAGTTATTCAAAAAAATAACTGATTGATTATTGAATACTGATTTCTTAATCTTGTTGTTTTTAGTCTGCAAAGATACTGAAAAACAGACATTGGCAACAATGAGAAGCTTTATTTTTTTTAAAATACCTAAAAAACTGAGAATTAGAATGAACTAAATTATTTTCAAGATGTTTTGGTGCTAAAGGAAATACGATTAAAATGAAAACGGAGAAATTTGATGTAACGGGTATGACTTGTGCTTCGTGTGTGGCGCATGTCGAAAAAAGTGTGAGTAAATTAGAAGGTGTGAAAACTGTCAATGTCAATTTACTGACTAATAGTATGACCGTTAGTTTTGATGAATTACACCTGAATGCATTAAACATTGAAAAATCGGTTGAAAATGCTGGTTATGAAGCTCATTTACATGAAATTGACTCTAAATCTAATCAACATTCGACTCCCAAAATTGATTATGTAAAACAAGAACAGGATGAAATGAAAATGCGATGGTGGATTTCATTCGTGTTTTTACTTCCATTGCTTTACATTTCAATGGGTCACATGATCGGATTGCCTTATCCTCATGCTTTTCATTCTACTGAAAACGCATTGTTGTATGCATTCACACAATTTTTACTCACTCTACCAATTGCATTTGTCAATAAAAAATACTTTTTAAACGGCTTTAAATCCTTATTTAAAGCCGCTCCCAATATGGATTCGCTGATTGCCATTGGTTCGTCGGCGGCTATTGTTTATGGTATTTTTGCAATTTACCGTATCGGCTATGCTTTTGGTCAATCCGATTTACCAACGGTGGATCAGTTTTCGCAGGATTTGTATTTCGAATCCGGTGCAACTATACTAACACTTATCACACTTGGCAAGTATCTCGAAGCAAAATCGAAAAGCCGAACATCAGATGCCATAACCCGTTTAATGGATCTGGCTCCCAAAACGGCACTTGTTATTCGTGATAATCAGGAAATTGAAGTTCCGATTGAAGAAGTCTTGGTAGGAGACAAAGTGGCTGTTAAACCCGGTCAGCGTGTTCCGGTGGATGGCATGGTTGAAAGTGGGAATTCTTCGGTGGATGAATCGGCTCTGACCGGTGAAAGTATGCCTGTTTTCAAACAAAACGGTGACACAGTGCTTTCAGCAAGTATGAATAAATCAGGCTATTTTACTATGTGTGCCACAAAAGTCGGAAATGACACCACGCTCTCGCATATCATTCAATTGGTGGAAGAAGCTTCAGCTTCCAAAGCCCCGATTTCTAAGTTAGCTGATAAAATCAGTAGTGTATTTGTTCCCGTCGTGATTGGCATTGCTGTGCTTGCAACAGGTGTGTGGATGTTATTGGGTTATCCTTTTGATTTTGCTTTGTCTATTGGCATTGCCGTTTTGGTTATTTCGTGTCCGTGTGCATTGGGATTGGCAACTCCGGTAGCGATTATGGTTGGAACTGGAAAAGGAGCGGAACATGGTATTTTAATCAAATCAGCAGAATCGCTCGAAATGGCGCATAAAATTGATACTGTTGTGCTTGATAAAACCGGCACACTAACAGAAGGGAAACCACGTGTAACGGACATTTTCTCCAATAAAATCATTTCCGAAAAAGGATTGCTTCAATTGGCTGCTTCGCTTGAGAAACCTTCCGAACATTCGCTGGCAGAAGCTATTTTGATGGAAGCGGAAAAACAACAACTGAAGATTAAACCGGTTGAGAATTTTCTGGCTATTCCCGGCCAGGGAATTGAGGCAAGTATAGAGAAAAAAACTTATTTGGCAGGTAATCTTAAATTGATGACCGACCGAAAGATAAATCTGCAAGAATTTGCTGCTTTATCCGATAAACTTGCCAAAGAGGGAAAAACACCTTTGTATGTTGCCAATGAGAAAGAAGTTGTGGGAATTATTGCTGTGGCTGATGTGTTAAAAACGACGAGTATTGAAGCGGTAAAACTTTTCAAAGCGATGGGAATGGAAGTAGTTATGCTCACCGGCGATCATGCAGGAACTGCAGCTGCCATTCAATCACAACTTGGAATTTCGTCGGTTGTGGCTGAAGTTTTACCGCAAGATAAAGACAAAGAAATTGCAAAATTGCAGGCTACCGGAAAAACCGTGGCAATGATTGGCGATGGAATTAATGATGCACCGGCTTTGATGCGTTCAAATCTGGGTATTGCTATCGGGGCAGGAACTGACATTGCCATTGAATCGGCCGATGTGGTGTTGATGCGCAGCGATTTGTTGGATGCTGTCACAACACTAAGACTCAGTAAAGCGGTGATGCTGAATATCAAACAAAATTTATTTTGGGCATTCTTTTATAATATTATCGGGATTCCGCTTGCTGCAGGAGCATTTTATGCTGTTTTGGGTTGGAAACTGAATCCCATGTTTGCAGCTGCAGCTATGAGTTTCAGCTCGGTGACGGTAGTATTGAATGCGTTAAGATTATTGAGATTTAAACCAACCGTTTCACAACTAAACAACTAATCAACTAAACAACTAAACAAATTACAATTATGTCAGAAAAAACATTGCAAATTAAAGGAATGAGCTGTGGCCACTGTTCAGCCCGTGTAGAAAAAGCACTGAACGCCATCGATGGTGTGGAAGCAAAAGTGGATTTAGAAGCTAATACAGCAAAACTTACATTATCGAAAGATGTCAGTGACGAAACGTTGAAAACTGCTGTTGATAATGTCGGCTATGAAGTGGTGGGAGTGAAATGAATTCCAACAGTTTCTTTAAACAACGGCAGCTTCAATTCGTTTTGAAGCTGCCGTCGTTAGTTGATTAATTATTACATTTTCTCTTTCAAAAACCTTCCGGTATAGGATGCCTTGCAATCTCTTATTTCTTCAGGCGTTCCTTCAAAAACCAGATTTCCACCGTTATCACCGCCTTCGGGACCAATATCGATGATGTGGTCGGCACATTTGATTATTTCAATATTGTGCTCGATAATAATGACAGTATGACCTTTGGCAATCAGAGCATCAAAGGCTTTCAGCAGCGTTTTTATATCATGAAAATGAAGTCCGGTTGTCGGTTCATCGAAAACAAAAATGGTTGGCTCCGGCTTTTCATTGGCAAGAAATGAAGCCAGTTTTACACGCTGGCTTTCACCACCCGAAAGTGTGCTGCTCGATTGTCCGAGTTTTACATAACCCACCCCAACATCCTGAAGCGGTTTCATACGTTTTACAATTTTCTTTTCAGTATTTCCCTGAAACTGAGAAAAAAACTCTATAGCCTGATTGACAGTCATTTCCAAAACATCGAAAATGTTGACACCTTTGTATTGAACGTCCAGAATATCTTGTTTAAAGCGTTTTCCGTGGCAATGATCACATTCCAGTACCAAATCGGCCATAAACTGCATTTCAACTGTTACGGTTCCTTCACCCTGACATTCTTCGCAACGTCCACCTTCAGTATTAAATGAAAAATGCGATGCCGAATAATTCATTTGCTTCGAAAGTTGCTGATCGGCAAAGAGTTTACGAATTTCGTCGTACGCTTTTATGTAGGTGACCGGATTAGATCGGGAAGAACGCCCAATGGGATTTTGATCGACAAATTCAATATCTTTTGCCAAATGCATACTGCCTTTCAACATTCCGAACTGACCGGTTCGGTCGGCAATACCGCCATAATGTTTTTTTAGGGCGGTGTAAAACACATTGCGAACCAAAGACGATTTTCCCGAACCGCTGACACCTGTAACGACTGTCATTATATTCAGTGGAAATTTAACATCAATACCTTTCAGGTTATTCTCACGAGCACCGATTACTTCGATATAATTATTCCATTTCCGGCGTTGAAGGGGGACAGCGATTAGTTCCATCCCCAACAGATATTTCAGCGTGAATGAATTTTCAATTTGGGAAGAAATTTCTTCATTATTCTCGTAAGTAAAATCGAGTGTTCCCTGAAACACGACTTCACCGCCCAAACGACCGGCTTTAGGACCAATGTCGATAATATAATCGGCAGCACGCATAATTTCTTCGTCGTGTTCCACCACTACCACTGTATTTCCAAGGTCACGAAGTTGTTTTAATACTTTAATCAGCAAATGTGTATCGCGAGAATGCAAGCCAATACTTGGCTCGTCCAGAATATACAACGAACCGACTAAGCTGCTTCCAAGCGAAGTTGCCAGATTAATACGCTGGCTTTCACCTCCCGAAAGCGAATTTGACAAACGATTTAGCGTCAGATAGCCCAATCCGACGTCAAGTAAAAAGCGAATGCGGTTGTTGATTTCGATTAATAAGCGCTTTGCAATGGTGGCATCCTGTTCGTCCAGTTGAATATTTTCAAAGAAATCATTCAGGCTTTTTACAGACAAAAGTACAAGTTCCGATATAGATTTTCCATCGATGCGTATATAGGACGCTTCCTTTTTCAATCGGCTGCCATTACATGCCGGACAGGTAGTTTTGCCCCGATAACGAGCCAACATAACCCGATATTGAATTTTATACTGATTGGCTTCAAGATGTTTAAAAAAAGCATTCAGCCCTTCGAAATATTTATTTCCTGTCCAAATTAATTGACGTTGTTCATCGGTTAATTCGTAATAAGGTTTGTGAATGGGAAAATTGAATTTTGTTGCCGAGTGAATGAGTTGATTTTTCCATTCACTCATCACTTCGCCTTTCCAGCAAACAACAGCATCTTGGTAAATCGAGAGTGTTTTGTTCGGTACAACCAGGTCTTCATCAATGCCTATTACCCGTCCGAATCCTTCACAAACAGGACAAGCACCAATAGGACTGTTGAAACTAAAAGTATGAACTGTCGGAGTTTCAAATTGCATGCCGTCTGCCTCAAAATTCTTTGAAAAATAAAGCATTTGTGACTCATTTCCAGTAATCATTTTAAGCACACAAACTCCGTTTCCTTCAAAAAATGCAGTTTCAATAGAATCGGTTAATCGGCTTATGGCAGTTTGCGTATGTTCCACCACCAATCGGTCAATCAGCAAATAAACATTTTTATTGTCGGCTCTGGTAATTTCTTTTAATAATTCAGGGATTGGAATTGTTTCGCCGTCCACCTCCAAGCGACTAAATCCCTGTAACTGTAAACTAGTAAGCTGTTCGCTGAGTGTTCTGTCTGAACTTGCTATCACGGGAGTCAGGATCATCAATTTTGTTCCATCAGGAAAATTCATTGCAGCGGTAACCACATCTTCTGCCTGGTGTTTGGTTACTAAATCACCTGAAATGGGTGAGTAAGTTTTGCCAATCCGGGCATAAAGCAGTTTGATGTATTCGTAAATTTCGGTAGAAGTTCCAACCGTAGAGCGCGGATTGCGGGTATTTACTTTTTGTTCGATGGCTATGGCGGGCGGAATTCCTTTGATAAAATCCACTTCCGGTTTACTCATTCGTCCTAAAAACTGACGGGCATAAGCCGAAAGACTTTCCACATACCGGCGCTGACCTTCGGCATACAAGGTATCGAAAGCTAAAGAAGATTTTCCTGAACCGGAAAGTCCTGTGATTACTACCAATTTGTTGCGTGGAATTTCAACATCGATGTTTTTCAGGTTGTGTACACGGGCACCTTTTATAATTATATTTCCTTGTTTGGACACTTTTCTCAAGAATTAAATAAAACAGACAACAGACAAAAGACAACAGACAAAAGAGTTTAGTAAATTAACCTGCAAAGATACGATTTAAGAAACGAATATCGAATACAGGACATTGAATTATTACCAATAGAACTAATATGCAAAATTCATGCATTTATTAGTCGAAAAAAGGGATTTAAATTGTATAAAAAACAAATAAATCGAGGAATATTGAATAAATATCAAATTATTTTAATCGAAAGCATTGTTATATGCAAAATATATTGTATTTTTGCGGCAAATATAAATAATTATGCATTTATGAAGAATAAACGAAACCGTATACAGATTATTTCTGAAATTCTCCGGTCAACTGTTGTAGGTAGCCAGGAAGAATTACTGAAAATTTTAAATCAGCGACAATACGAAGTAACTCAGGCCACCTTATCGCGTGACTTGAAATTACTGAAAGTTGCCAAAACCCCCTTGTCGAATGGTGCGTATAAGTATATTTTACCATCATATAACAAACCTCTTCCCTCTTCCGGTTCATTCAACACATTAATTGCACACGGTGCGGTTTTGAGCCTTGAATTTTCAGGACAATTGGCTGTCATAAAAACAAAACCAGGTTATGCAAGTGCTATCGCCTGGGATATTGACAACAAATCCACAGAATATGTGTTGGGAACAATAGCTGGCGACGATACCATTTTGGTTATTCCGCGCGAGGGTGTGACACATGAAGATATTCTCGAGATGATGAATATCACCTTTTCCGAAAAGGAATGATAGGTTTTAAGGTATAAAAAAGATTGTAGTTTACTTAGTTAAAGAGTTGTTTTCAAATTTAAAAGAACTCGTTAAATTGATTATGGACGAAAAGATAAACGTTGATGAGATAAAGGTACAAGTAGCTGATGAGCTTTATTTAAGTTATGTTGATACGATTTTGACCACTATAGCAGATGCAGCCAAAGTGCGAGGAACAGGTATTGCCAGACGCTCGCCCGAATATATCGAGCAAAAAATGAAAGAAGGAAAAGCCATTATAGCTTTAGCAGGAGAGGAATTTGCAGGATTTTGCTATATCGAAACTTGGGGAAATAAGAAATTTGTTGCCAATTCGGGATTAATCGTTGTAGAGAAATACCGTGGTAACGGTTTAGCCAAACGCATCAAACGTAAAGCTTTTGAACTTTCTCGTCAGCGGTATCCCAACGCTAAAATTTTTGGTTTAACCACAGGCTTGGCTGTCATGAAAATTAACTCCGAATTGGGTTATAAACCGGTTACATTTTCCGAACTCACCGATGACGAAGCATTTTGGAAGGGCTGCCAAAGCTGCGTAAATTATGATATTTTGCAGCGCACCGATCGCAAACATTGTTTGTGTACCGGTATGTTATTTGATCCGGCAAAAGACCTCGAGAAATAATTATTTACAATTGAAAGACTTGGGACTATAGACCTTTGACTTAGACAAAAGAATATGAAAGAAAAAGTAGTTTTAGCATTTAGCGGAGGATTGGATACTTCCTTCTGTGCCAAATATTTATCCGAAGAAAAAGGGTATGAAGTACATACCGCTGTTGCCAATACAGGAGGATTCAGTACCGAAGAGTTGAAAGTGATTGAGGATAAGGCTTTTCGTTTGGGAGCAACATCGCACGTGGCGCTGGATGTGACTCAGGAATATTACGAAAAGAGCATTAAATACATGGTTTTTGGTAATGTGTTGCGTAACGGAACGTATCCCATTTCGGTTAGTTCGGAAAGGATTTTTCAGGCTATTGCCATTATCAATTATGCCAAAGAAATTGGTGCCGGTTATGTAGCACACGGAAGTACCGGAGCCGGAAACGATCAGGTACGTTTTGACTTGACTTTCGAGATATTGGCACCGAACATAAAAATTCTGACGCCAACCCGGGACATGGTGTTGACCCGCGAATATGAAATCAACTACTTGAAAAAACATGGTTTCCAAGCCGATTTCAAAAAAATGGAATATTCTATCAATAAAGGTTTGTGGGGAACAAGTATTGGTGGAAAAGAAACACTTAAATCAGAACAAACTCTGCCTGAAGAAGCTTATCCAAGTCAGGTTGAAAAACAAGGCGAAGAAACCGTGACCATTGAATTTGAAAATGGAGAACTTTGTACAATCAACGGTCAGAAAAATGATAACAAGGTATTGTTGATTAACAAATTGGAAGAAATTGCCAATAAATACGGTATTGGTCGCGATATGCATATTGGCGACACCATTATCGGTATTAAAGGTCGTGTAGGTTTCGAAGCTGCCGCACCGATGTTGATTATCAACGCGCATAAAATGCTTGAAAAACACACGCTTACTAAATGGCAACAATACTGGAAAGACCAATTGGGTAACTGGTACGGCATGTTCCTGCACGAAGCTCAATACCTGGAGCCGGTAATGCGCGATATTGAACAATTCTTGCAAAGCTCCCAACAAAATGTAACCGGAAAAGTGATTGTAAAACTTCGACCATATAGTTATACATTAGTGGGTGTTGAAAGTACTTTCGACCTGATGAAAACCGATTTTGGAGAATATGGCGAAGTAAACCGCGCCTGGAGTGCTGATGATGTGAAAGGTTTCACCAAAATCCTTGGAAACCAAATGAAAATTTACTACAACGTTCAGAAACGGAACGGAAAATAGAAAAACAATAAAACTAAAAGATTACCAAAAAGCCTTTGCTATAAAAAGCAGAGGCTTTTTAATATATTGAATATCAATTAATTTTGATGTTTAGAATAAAAATTGTACTTTTGCAGCCGATTAAATTAATTTATAAATTTTACTTCATGATTAATGCTCAGGAAATCAAAAACGGAACGTGCATCCGCATGGATGGAAAGTTGTATTTTGTTATAGAATTTCTTCATGTAAAGCCCGGCAAAGGCAATACTTTTATGCGTACTACACTGAAAGATGTAGTGGATGGTCGCGTTATTGAACGACGTTTTAACATCGGCGAAAAATTAGAAGATGTACGCGTAGAACGCCGCCCTTATCAGTTCGTTTATAAAGAAGGCGAAGATTTTATTTTTATGAATCAGGAAACCTACGACCAACATCCAATTAATCGGGATTTAATAAACGGAGCTGATTTTTTACTTGAAGGAATGAGCGTGGAAGTTGTATCAGATGCTTCAACCGATACTGTGCTATATGCCGACATGCCTGTTAAAGTACAAATGAAAATAACTTATACTGAACCGGGTATGAAAGGCGATACAGCTACCAACACACTTAAGCCCGCAAGAGTTGAGTCAGGTGCCACAATACGTGTACCTTTGTTTATCACCGAAGGCGAAACTATTGAAATTGATACCCGTGATGGTTCTTATCTCGGTCGTGTAAAAGCATAATCATTTCAAACAATATTAATAAGAGGCTGTCTCAAAACTAGTTGAGTCAGCCTCTTTTGTATAAAATAGAAGTTGAGTTTAAGAAGATTATTTTCAAATATTCAATTCTGAGAATATCAATTTCGATAAAAATGAAGATTTTTGTCTAAAAACAAGAATAAAAAAACTGTCTCAAATTTAATTTTGAGACAGCCTCTAATTCTAAACGTGAGTAACAAATAAAGGGGTATCTGAATGAAGTACCATTTTATATGCCAAACCCGGATTGAACAATCGTGCAAAAAGATTTCGTCGACGGGTATTGAATGCCAGCACATTTATCTGATTATTAATCATGAAATTATTCAACAATTCAGGCGTATCAGTAGTTTTTAATAATGCATAATTTGTAACAAGTTGAGGGTAATGATTTGCAAAATATGATTTTATTCCGGCAAGCATTACTTCACTCCATGCCACATTTTTATCCGAAGCATGAATAAAATACATCTCAACTTTTTCAGATGCAAAGAGCGAAATGGCTCGGTCAATAGCAATTAAATCCTTTTGATCGAAATTTGTCAAAAATGCGACACGTTTTATATCATTAGGCGATTGCATGGTCATTAAAACCGGAACTGCAAATACGGGCGATACACAAGCTTCCATCACTTCGGCTGTTACACTGCCAATCAATTCATTATTCAGTTTTTTCCCGTGTGTTCCCATAACTACTAATGCCGGATTGTTTTTTTTGCAATAGTCAAGAATCTGATCCTCAGGGACTCCTTCTTTTAACTCGAAACGGAATGGAATATTGGGCAATTCACCTTTGGCAATCCGGTCATGAGTCAGTTTGGTCATAGCTTCAATTTCCGAATTAGCCGAACTAATAATTTTTCGTAATAAATCACTATCGCTAATGCTATAGGTGCTCATATCGTTGTTAGATGAGATAGTAAAAGCAGGACTAAAATACACATACAAAAACACTACTTCGGCTGCCAGAATATCGGCAAAATGAAAACCAAAATCAATTGCTTTCGTAACCTGATCAGAAAGATCAATCGGAATTAATACTTGTTGAGTTGCCGTACTTCCTGTGGCAGGTTCGTGTTCCCAAGCACTTTCCATTTCTTCAACAATTTTCAAAGCTCGAGGCAAATCACTTTCTTTAATGCGAACCCGAACTCCGACAGCCAACTCAGGATGTTCCAGATTCAGATTATGAATTACGGTTTCTATTCCATTTTCTTCTAAAACGGATTTTATCATTTGCGCCCTTTGAAAAGTGCGAATGGCCAGGGTTACTAATTTGTCTTCCATAATGATTTATATTTTATTGATTTTCAATTTAATATCGAATTTATCTTAAACGGAAATTGCTAATTTTCGAAGACGTTGTAAAGATAATCGATTTTAACTTACACTTGAATTATTTTTGAAGAAATTTTGATGTAAATCTACAATTAATAAGTATCAGATTTAAATTGCAAATTGTTTTTTAAAATAATATTTTAATTAAAACACAAATTAACGCTGGTGTGTTCACCTTTTTAGATTATTATTTTTCAACTCTAACCACTTCTTTTCGGAATTGCAGAATATTAGGGTTTAATTAAGTGCACATTACTTATCTCAAAAAAATTAATTACTTTTGCACAAACGGAAATTCAGTTTCTGAAAAAATATTCACTAAAAAACGTGTTTCATTGGAAATGGACTCATCATTAATAAGAGATAATATCAAAATTTTTCCAGCAATTATCTCGCTGACAATAACCATAGTGTTGTTGTGTTTTTCGGCGATAATTTCAGCTTCTGAAATTGCATTTTTTTCGCTGGATCCGCAAACCATGAATGAACTGGAAGAAAGTGAGCGAAAAGGCGACCACAATATACTTCGATTACTTAAAAAACCTCGACGCTTGCTGGCAACCATTCTAATCACACAAAACTTTCTAAATGTAGCCGTTATCCTTTTATTAACCCATTTCACAACCACATTGCTGAATTTTGATAATGCACCGTTATTGGGATTTGTTTTTCAAACGATCATTATTACTTTTGCCATTCTCCTTTTTGCCGAGATAATGCCAAAAGTATATGCAACTCAATTTGCAAAAAAAACTGCTTTTAAAACAGTTCCAATTTTAGTTGCATTAGAGAAATTATTTCGACCTTTTGTTAGTTTACTTGTAAATTCCACATCAGTTGTTAGTAATAGGCTTGTTAAGCATAGTCGCTCAAATATTTCGCTGGATGAATTATCTCATGCACTGGAACTTACGTCGAATAATAAAGATGAAGACACTGAAATTCTGGAAGGAATAATCAAATTCGGGAATATTCAGGTAAATGAGATTATGACTTCTCGGGTAGATATTGTAGATGTGGATATAAAATTGAATTACAAGCAATTGCTTGATATAATCATCAAATCGGGATATTCACGCCTTCCGGTTTATGGAGTTACCCGCGACAATATAAAAGGCCTTCTTTACAGTAAAGATTTATTGGCTCATTTGGATAAACCTGTGAATTTTCGCTGGCAAAGCTTAATTCGTCCGGCATATTATGTACCTGAAACAAAGAAAATTGACGATTTACTGAATGAATTTCAGGAAAATAAGGTACATTTAGCTTTAGTGGTGGATGAATATGGTGGAACTTCGGGATTGATAACATTGGAAGATATTCTGGAAGAAATTGTGGGCGATATCAGCGACGAATACGATGAAGAAGAACTGTTATTTACTAAAATCGATAATCACACGTTCATTTTTGAAGCCAAAATTTTGTTGAATGATTTTTTCAAAATTGCTGAAATTGAAGAAGATGACTTTTTAAAAGTGACCGAAGAAGTTGAAACTTTGGCGGGTCTTATTCTTGAATTAAAAGGTGATATTCCGGCTAAAAATGAGCGAATAGGTTACGGTCGTTATGTTTTCGAAGTAGTTTCAGCCGATAACCGGCGAATAAAAAAAGTAAAATTGTATATTAAAGATGATTTCAAAAAGTCGAATGAGTTATAATGAGGCGAATTAATAATTCCAAAACTGAAAATGAGATTTTTTCGAAGAGATAACATATTCTTGACCTGCAGTATAATACTGTTTTTAAGTTCTTGTGGCAACACATCAATTCCCCGTCCGTATGGATATTTCAGAGTTGACTTACCAAAACATGTATATCGAATGATTGACACATTGAATTTGCCTTATCGGTTCGATTTGCCGGGAAATGCAAAACTTATTCAACGCGATGCCAAAGATGATAAATTCTGGATGGATATATATTATCCTAAATTGAATGCAAGCATTTATTGCAGTTACAAACCGGTTAAAGGGAATTTAATTGATTTACTGGAAGATACGCGTAAAATTGTTTACAAACACAGCATTCGTGCAGATGGTATTGGAGAAAAAGTCTATGATCATCCCGAAAAAAATGTACATGGTATTTTGTACGATTTGAAAGGAAATACTGCTTCGTCCGTTCAATTTGTTTTGACCGACAGTTTACATCACTTTTTTCGTGGAGCGCTGTATTTCAATAATGTGCCCAATAAAGATTCGATTGCGCCTATGTCAAATTATATTCGGGAAGACGTAATCCGGATTATGGAAAGTTTTGAGTGGAAATAATGAAGCAAGAGTTGATAACATTTAATGACGCCTACTTATTGGTTTGGGAAATGACCGAAAGTATTGACAAATTAAAAATGGAACTTCAACTTTCTGATATTGAATCTATTGAATTCAATAAATTAGTTTCAGAAAAACGTAAACTAGAATATCTGGGTGTGAGAGTTGCTTTTAAAGTCTTGTTCGGCAAGAAAGTCGTTATTCAATATGATGGGGATGGAAAGCCGTTTCTTACTGATAATAGTTTTCAGTTGAGTGTATCACACAGTAAAAACCTGATTGCCGTGATAGCACATTCCACTCGTCCGGTTGGAATCGATATTGAATGCTCAACTGATAAAATTCAAAAACTTTACAAACGATTTTTGAGCAAAACAGAACAAAAAGAACTTTCAGATGGCAAAAATATAAATCAATTATTATTGGCGTGGTCGGCGAAGGAAACTTTATTTAAAATCATTGGAAAAGAAGCTGTTGACTTCGCCAATCAATTAAGAATTTTCCCTTTTGACGTAAAATCGAACGGTGAAATCGTCGCTGAACATTATCCGACTAAAGAACTGTATCAATTAAACTATATTCAAAATTCAGTTTACACCTTGGTATTTTGTCTGGCATAAAAAAAATACAAATTTGATGAAAAACATTTATAAAACCATTCTTCAGAATAAAGAAGAAAACCGAAAAATGTTGGCAGTATTGCTTGATCCCGATCAATGTCGCGGAAGCATTTTAGCAAGTACAATTGCCGCATTGAAATCCCATGTGCCTGATTTTATTTTTGTGGGTGGTAGCCATACTGTATCTTCTGTTGATTTATTCGTTGAACTTTTAAGAGAAGAAACCCAAGCCAGTATCGTATTATTTCCGGGAAATGCGTCTCAATTCAGCACAAAAGCAAATGCGCTTTTATATCTTTCACTTCTTTCGGGTCGAAATGCAGAATTTCTTATTGGTCAACATATTACTTCGTCAATCCCCATAAAAAAATCAGAAATCGAAGTCATCCCAACCGGATATTTGCTGATTGATGGCGGAAAACCAAGTTCGGTAGAATACATCAGCAATACACGTCCAATTCCGCGCGACAAAAAAGAAATCGCACTTTCAACTGCTGTCGCGGCTGAATTGTTGGGAATGCAAATGGTCTATCTTGAAGCAGGAAGTGGTGCTGCTGTTCCTGTTCCTGCGGAAGTTATTCATTATGTGAAATCCGGTTTAAGTATTCCGCTTGTAGTGGGTGGTGGAATTAAAACTATCGAACAATTAAAAATTGCTTTCGAAGCAGGTGCTGATTTAGTGGTAGTTGGAAATGTTTTTGAAACTGAACCAACTAAAATAGCTGATTTCGTTGAGTGTGCCCGTTTGTTTGGAGAAGATTTGTGAAAATTTATTTTGCCGGATTAGTGGAAATACGATCAAAAAACGGATTTTTTGACGAACAACAAATAGGAATTCCATAAATATTGCTGCAACCCGGCATCATTCCCAATTCCTGTGCAACTCGTCCCACCGAAAACATAACCCGACTATCCACTCGGCGGTCTGCTGCTACTGAACAAGCAGAGCCAATAGCAATGCCGACATCAACCGAGTTTATTGAGCATGGCACTGAAGGATATTCATTTTTTTCGGCACAGGTCTCAAATCCACAATACCCGCAATTTAAATTGTGTATTTGTTGTTTGGTTCCAATCAGCACGATGGCTTCGGCATTAAGAATGTTCGGAGCATCGCGCAACAAAAATTTCAAACCTGTTTTTTTAGCATATTCCAACATGGCATCTGATAGCTGTTTAATGTTTTCACCGGTTATCGTTGCGACTTCGATAATATCGAAACCTTTTCCTTTCGGTGCAGTGCGGGCTGCCGTCATCATTTCGTTGGCCACTTGCAGAAGACGTTCGCGACGTGTATTTCGTTCGTTGATTAGCATAATTACATTTACAATTTATTCATTTACGATTTACAATTGTGACTTACAATTGAATTTAATTTTACATAAATTCTTCAATTTTTCCCAATATCAATTTATCGAGTAACTTGTTGGAAGCCACAATTTCACGTCCAAACAAATAGTCATTTCCACCTTTATAATCAGTTACAGTTCCACCTGCTTCTTTAACAATCAGTGCACCGGCAGCCACATCCCACGGTTTCAGGTCGTATTCCCAAAATGCATCAAAACGTCCACAAGCCACATAAGCCAAATCAGTTGCAGCAGAGCCAAGTCGGCGTACACCACGTGCATTTTTCATAGTCCATTCCAGAAATTCCATATAACTTCCCATTTTACTGAAATTATTATAGGGAAAACCGGTTGCCAGCAACGCATCGTGAATATCACCACGCTCTGAAACCCGAATCGGTTCACCATTCAGGTAAGCTCCGCCATCTTTCCATGCATAAAAACATTCATTCCTACCAACTTCATACACAACGCCCAATACAAGTTCATCGCCATCCAGCAAACCAATGCTGACAGCATAAACAGGAATACCCTGAATATAATTGGTCGTTCCATCCAGCGGATCAATTACCCAATTATATCGTACGCCACGCTTATTGTTCGTTCCTTCTTCGGCAATAAAACCCGATTCGGGCAACAACTTTTGCAATTGGTCAATAATTTGTTTCTCCGATTCTTTATCCACGTAACTCACCAAATCATGCAAACCTTTTGTCTCAATTTTTGAGTCGTCAAAATTTTTTCGTTCATCTCCCATGAATTTTCCGGCTAAACGTGCAATTTCGCAGGTTGCAAGTGTGAGTTGTTGGTATATTGAAGTCATTTTTTTACAATGTGTATTGTTGATAATATAATTGAGCCAAAAATTGAAATTAAACTATCAAAACTCTTCAATAAAATCTAAATAATTACTTCGATTTATGACTGAGAATTTAGCTCCGACGTAATTATCGGTAAAAGCCCTTGGTGCTTTGGGTAATTTATCGCCCCACTTGAATTCATAGGCCTGAATAGTCCCAGCCGACTCTTCTATTAGATCAATTTCTTGACCATCATACGTTCGCCAAAAGTAAAACGATTTGTCATTTGTTGTATATGCATTCAATTTTAATCGTTCACTTATCAGGTAATTTTCCCACAGTTGGCCAACATCATTTCGTTGAACAAGTGGATTATAATTACCGATGATGGCGTTTCGTATTCCAACGTCGTAAAAAAAGTACTTCCCTGCCTTCGATATTTCTTTTCGCAAATTACCTGAGTAAGCACCCAAGCGATAAATAACAAAAACTTTTGAAAGCAAATCCAAATACTTTTCCACTGTATTTCTGCTCAAACCCAATTGTTTGGCTAATTCATCATAAGACACTTCATTCCCAATTTGAAAGGCAACCAAACGAAGTAATTCACTCATTTTTTTTGAGTTTTTCAATCCGTCGATAATCAAAATATCTTTCAAAAGGTACGCATTTACAATATCACGCAAATAATCTTTTTTTTGATCGAAATCAGTTATATTAATCACTTCGGGATAAGAACCATAAATCAAACGGTCTTCAAGATGTTGTTTGGTTTCAAGCATGTTTTCCAACTGCGAAAGTTCAACCTGATTAAATGAAAATAGATGAAATTGAGTACTTCTGCCTACCAACGGTTCACCTGCTTTGTTTTGCAAATCGAATGAAGACGAACCACTTGCCAGCACTTTAATATCAGGAATTTCATCAACAATTAATTTTAGTTTTCGTCCTATTTCAGGGATATTCTGTGCCTCATCAATAGCCAACAAATCAATTCCATTCAAAAGTCGTTTGTAATTTGCAATTGATTGAGGTTCAAGTAAAGCCAACGAATCAAAATCTTCACCATTCAGCACGAGTACTTTTCCTTTATATTTTTCAAGAATCTGCCGCATTAGAAAGGTTTTACCCACTCTACGTGCTCCCAACAACAAAACAACTTTGTTGGCTATCAACCTATTCTGAATCTTTTCTTCTATCGAGCGTTTTATCATTTGCTGAAATTATTTGTTGCAAAAATACTATAAATTTTGGACAACTGAACTATTTACTATAAATTTATTCATTCAATTGAATATATTTATAGTAAATAGTTCAATGGATTGAAGAATTTACTGTTTTATAATAAATATTTCAGTTAGAAGATAAAAAAAAGGAAAAACCCGAAATGAGATTTCCGATTTGTCCTTTATATGATTGACAAGAAAAAATCACTTTTTTAGTGAAGCAATTCCCTCTTTCAGCGAAGCAATCTTACTTTCCGCATCTGCTTGTTTTTTGCGTTCTGCTTCCACCACTTCAGGATTGGCATTTGTCACGAATTGTTCATTTCCAAGTTTCTTCATTACCGATACAATAAAGCCTTCGAAGTATTTTATTTCAGCTTCCATCTTGGCAATTTCCTCTTCTGCATTAATCAAACTACCCATTGGAATCGAAAATTCGGTTGTGCCAACAAGGAATGAAATAGAACCAGCTGCTTTGTCAGTAACGTTTTCAATGGTTTCCAGATTACCAAGTTTAGCAATTACAGGAACAAATTTAGTGAAGCCGTCACTAACTGAATCTGAAGTAAGAGCCGCAGTGACGGCTTTTTGTATAATCTGCATACTCAACATTTCTTTGTTCGGAATATTCTTTTGCAAACGAACGGTACGAATTCCCGCAATAATTTCTTTTGCATATTCAAACTCAGTAATCAGTTTTTCATCAGCAACAACAGCTTTTGGTTGCAACTGAATCATAATACTTTCGCCTTCTTTGCGGTCTTCCAACGCTTGCCAAAGTTCTTCGGTGATAAATGGCATAAAAGGATGCAACACTTTCAACAATGAATCGAAGAAACCAAGCGTAGCTTCGTAAGTCGTGCGGTCAATCGGTTGCTGGTAAGCTGGTTTTGCCATTTCCAGGTACCACGCCGAAAATTCGTCCCAGAACAATTTGTAAACCGCCATCAACGCTTCCGACAAACGGTATTTTGAGAACAAATCATCAATTTCAATCAAAGTTTTGTTCAGTTGTGCTTCGAACCATTTTACCGCCATGCGAGCCGATTCCGGTTGAGGTATTTCTCCCCCTCCTTGGGAGGGGGTTGGGGGGAGGTGCCAGCCTTTTACCAATCGGAAAGCATTCCATATTTTATTGTTGAAATTCCGACCTTGCTCGCAAAGACTGTCATCATAAGGCAAATCGTTTCCGGCAGGCGAAGTTAACAACATACCCAAACGCACCGCATCAGCACCAAAATGCGCAATCAAATCCAACGGATCAGGCGAGTTACCAAGCGATTTCGACATTTTACGACCCAATTTATCACGTACAATTCCTGTAAAATAAACATTTTTGAAAGGTAGATCATTCCGGTATTCGTATCCGGCAATAATCATTCGCGCCACCCAAAAGAAAATAATTTCCGGTGCAGTTACTAAATCATTCGTTGGATAATAATATTTTATGTCATCATTTTCAGGATTGTTGATTCCATCAAAAACCGAAATTGGCCACAACCACGAAGAGAACCAGGTGTCCAACACATCTTCATCTTGACGAAGTTCATCAATTGATAATGGATAATTGACAGTTGACAATGCTTTTTCGTAAGCTTCTTCCTTGGAATTAGCCACTACAAAACCACCTTGCGGCAAGAAATAAGCCGGAATTCGGTGCCCCCACCAAAGTTGACGCGAAACACACCAGTCTTTCACGTTTTCCATCCAATGACGATACGTATTTTTAAATTTAGCAGGATACAATTGAATTTCATCACTCATAACGGCTTCCAAAGCCGGTTTCGCTAGGTTTTCCATTTTCACAAACCATTGCATCGAAAGCTTTGGTTCGATTACGGCATCAGTTCGTTCGGAATAGCCAATTTTATTGGTATAAGCCTCAACCTTATCAAGTAAGTCGGCTGTTTTCAAGTCTTTTTCAATTTGCTTGCGAACATCAAAACGATCCATTCCGGCGTATTGCGCACCATTTTCGTTCAATGTTCCGTTGTCATTGAAAATGTCAATTGAAGTCAAATTGTACTTTTCGCCCAACATATAATCGTTCACATCGTGCGCCGGAGTAACTTTCAGGCAACCTGTTCCAAATTCAATATCCACATAATCGTCTTCTATAACCGGAATTACGCGATTGATAAGCGGAACAATTACTTTTTTACCTTTCAAATGAGCATTCTTCGGATCATTCGGATTGATACACATGGCGGTATCGCCCATTATGGTTTCGGGACGTGTTGTTGCCACCACTGCAAAACCATCTTCGCCTTCAATTTTATATTTTAAATAGAAGAGTTTTCCTTGCTGTTCTTTAAAAATCACTTCTTCGTCCGATAAAGCCGTCAACGCTTTCGGATCCCAATTCACCATGCGTACACCACGGTAAATCAAACCTTTGTTGTACAAATCGATAAAAACTTTGATTACACTTTCCGATCGCGGTTCGTCCATGGTGAACGCAGTCCGATCCCAATCACACGAAGCTCCGAGTTTCTTCAATTGTTCCAGGATGATTCCACCGTGTTTGTGCGTCCAATCCCAAGCGTGACCCAAAAATTCATCGCGGGTCAAATCCGTTTTTTTAATTCCTTCGGCGGCAAGTTTCCCCACCACTTTGGCCTCGGTAGCGATGGAAGCATGATCGGTTCCCGGAACCCAACAAGCATTTTTGCCCTGCATACGTGCCCGACGCACCAGCACATCCTGAATGGTATTGTTCAACATGTGACCCATGTGCAACACACCGGTTACGTTTGGCGGTGGAATGACAATAGTATAAGGCTCACGATCATCTGGTTTTGAGCTAAAAAAATCATTATCTAACCAATATTGATACCATTTCGATTCGATGTCGGTGGGATTGTACTTACTTACGAGTTCCATTATTAATAATTTACAATTTAATTATTTACGATTTACAATTGAATTCTAAAGATATTTTATTGGTTTTCAATAATATATAATTTCAAAAAATCTTAAAAAAACAGAATGCAAAGATACAAAAAAATGACGTTTAGCGAAAATAAATAAGATGAAAAACGAAAGAGGTTATTTAAAATCAAGTTATTGATGTAAACAAAAACGGATTCTTCTGAAAATAAAACTCTTTCATCAATGTCTTCAGAAAGATATTGATACCTTATTTAAAATGCAAATAATCACAAAATACTTCAAAATGCATCCAATTAAAGTTTTTTTTGGGTTTGAATATTTTACTCAGTCGCAAATAATATGTAAATTTGCACGCAATATTTTTCATAGCGATATCCATTGTTTATGGTTCGTCGACTGAAAAAAATAACCGATAAAAAATAAAAACTATGTCATTTATTGCCGAAAGAGTTCAAATTGAAGGTCTTACGTTCGACGACGTATTGTTAGTTCCTGCCTATTCCGAAGTATTACCTCGCAATGTCATCCTTGCCACCCGTTTTTCACGCCGAATTGAATTAAAAGTTCCGATTGTTTCTGCTGCCATGGACACGGTTACAGAAGCCAAAATGGCCATTGCCATTGCCCGCGAAGGTGGTATTGGTGTGATTCATAAGAATATGACTATTGCCGAACAAGCCAAGGAGGTAGAAATAGTAAAACGCGCCGAAAACGGCATGATTTCCAATCCGGTAACCATTCGCAAAGGTTCAACTGTTGGTAATGCGATGGCTCTCATGGCTGAATATAAAATTGGTGGAATTCCGGTTGTGGATGAAGGCGGTTATCTCGTGGGCATTGTGACCAATCGCGATTTACGTTTTCAACGCGAAATGGATAAACAAATTGACGACGTGATGACCAAAGAACATCTGATAACCACTTCACGTTCAACCAATTTGGAGACTGCTGCCGACATTTTACAACAATATAAAATTGAAAAACTTCCGGTTGTTGATAAAGATAATAAACTGGTTGGGTTGCTTACATACAAAGACATTACCAAAGCCAAAGACAAACCAATGGCTTGCAAAGATGCCCAAGGTCGGTTACGTGTCGCAGCTGGAGTTGGTGTGACGTCCGATGTTTTCGACCGGGTGGAAGCACTTGTAAATGCAGGAGTTGATGCCATTGTGATTGATACAGCTCACGGTCATTCAAAAGGTGTAATTGATACTTTGAAAGAGGCAAAAAAACGTTTTTCCGAAATTGATATTATTGTCGGAAACATTGCCACCGGTGAAGCTGCATTAGCCTTAGCAGAAGCGGGAGCAGATGCCGTGAAAGTAGGAATTGGTCCCGGTTCGATTTGTACAACCCGCGTGATTGCCGGTGTTGGAGTTCCGCAACTTTCTGCTATTTTTGAAGTTTCCGAAGCCTTGAAAGGGACTGATATTCCTGTAATTGCTGATGGCGGAATCCGTTATTCGGGTGACATAGTGAAAGCTTTGGCAGCCGGAGCCAATACCATTATGGCCGGATCGCTTTTTGCCGGAGTGGAAGAATCGCCCGGTGAAACGATTATTTTCAATGGCCGAAAATTCAAATCATATCGCGGAATGGGTTCGTTGGAAGCCATGGAAAAAGGTTCGAAAGACCGTTATTTCCAAGACATGGAAGATGATATTAAAAAAATGGTGCCTGAAGGAATTTCGGCTCGTGTGGCTTTCAAAGGTTCATTGTACGAAGTTATTTACCAAATGATTGGCGGACTTCGTGCCGGAATGGGCTATTGCGGAGCGCACACAATCAGCGAGTTACACAAAGCTAAATTTACACGCATTACCAATGCAGGAGTCGCCGAAAGTCATCCGCATGATGTAACGATTACCAGCGAAGCGCCTAATTACAGCCGAGAGAACAACTAAATAACTTATAATTAACAATTAAAAAAGTATAATTATCGGTTAAATTCAATTTTATATCAGATTTTATATAATAACTTTGCGAAGCAATTTTCAACCTTTAAACACAACAAAAATTAAATAACACCGTTTAAATTTTAATCCGAACATCAATGTTAATTTTAATTAGAATCTATCAATCATCTAAATAATTTATGAAACGCTCAGTAAAAACTTTATTTGCTTTTTTAGCTTTATCGGTGTGCACTTTTGCTCAATCAACCGATCCGGTTCTTATGACTATAAACGGCAAACCCGTGTTAAGGTCTGAATTTGAATACATTTACAATAAAAACAACACGAACAATTCGTTGGACAAAAAAACGCTTGAAGAGTATGTTGATTTATTTATAAATTTCAAATTGAAAGTTGAAGAAGCCAAAACGCAGGGAATTGATACCACCAAATCGTTTATTACAGAATTATCGGGTTATCGTTCGCAGTTGACTAAGCCGTATTTGACTGATTCGAAGGTAGATGAAGCTGTACTTCACGAAGCTTACGACCGCTCAAAAGAAGATGTGGATGTTAGTCACATTTTGATTCGCATTCCACAAAATGCGACTCCTGCAGATACATTGAAAGCTTGGGACGAAATAAATACCATTTGGAAACGACTTCAAAAAGAAGATTTTGCTAAAGTGGCAAAAGAAGTTTCACAGGATCAATCGGCTGAGCAAAACGGTGGTCATATTGGTTGGATTTCGGCTTTTCGTATTGTATATCCTTTTGAAACAATGGCTTACAATACTGCTGTTGGTACAATCTCCAAACCGGTTCGTACCGCATTCGGTTATCATGTGGTGAAAGTTCATGCCCGTCGGAATTCGTTGGGTGAGGTGTTGGTTTCGCATATTATGCTTTTCACTTCGAAAGGTGAAGACGATAAAAACAAAAAATCAAAAGAAAGAATTGATTCAATTTACCAACGCATTCTGGCCGGTGAAGACTTCGGAACGCTGGCAACTAAATTTTCTGATGATAAAGGTTCTTCGGTTAAAAACGGTGAATTACCCTGGTTTGGAACCGGTCGCATGGTTCCTGAATTTGAAACAGCAGCTTTTGCTTTGAAAGAAAAAGGGGATGTTTCGCAACCCGTTCAATCGCCTTATGGCTGGCATATTCTGAAATTGATTGATAAAAAAGGCTTGGCATCGTACGACGAAATAAAAGCGGATCTGGAACGCAAAATTAAACGTGACGAACGCGCAAATCGAGGTCAACAGGCATTTCTGGTAAAATCGCGTGCAGAAAACAATTTCCAGCTTAATACTGCCAACTTAAAGGAATTTTATAAAATTCTTGGAAATAATAAACTCAGCGATTCAATTTTTATAGCTGATGCTGCTAAGCTGGATAAACCACTCTTTAGTTTTGCCGGAAAAAATTATACACAGTCTGATTTTGCTAAATATCTGAAGAAAAATAATAATACCGAAAAAAGTATTTCTTCCGAAATAATTGATGAGAAACTGGATGCTTTTGTAGATGCCGAATTATTGGCTTACGAAGATGCTCAACTCGAAAAGAAATACGACGATTTCCGCTTTTTAATGCAGGAATATCATGATGGAATTTTATTGTTTGAAGTTAGCAACAGAGAAGTTTGGGACAAAGCATCGAAAGATACTGAAGGACTGGCAAAGTACTTTAACGCACACAAAGACGTTTACAAATGGGAAAAACCACATTACAAAGGACGTGTGATAATGTGCAAAGACAAAGAAACATTTGATGCGGCAAAACTGATTGTGAAGAAATCTGATATTGATTCCATTGACAAATACTTGCGTACCCGACTCAATGACAGCATTCAGCACGTGAAAATTGAAAAAGGCTTGTTTGTTCAGGGAGATAACAAGGTGGTTGATAACCAGATTTTCAAAACCAAAGATAAATTTATTCCAGCAGCCGATTATCCGTTTGCTTTTGTGGTTGGAAAAATGCTGAAAAACAAACCAGAAGATTACACAGATGTACGTGGTTTGGTTACTGCTGATTATCAGGAATTTTTGGAACAAGAATGGATTAAAGCACTTCGAGCAAAATATCCGGTGAAAGTTGACGAAAATGTTTTGAAAACGGTTAAGAAAAACTAATAACCTATTGATGCAGAAATAAAAGACCTACCTTTGACTTTTATTTCTGTGTCTTTTTTTTTATACTTTTGGGGATTACCGTATTTCACATGACAAAGTTTACATTCTTTCCGATTATTGCTGCTCTTATCTTGCTGAGTTCGTGTACTCATAAAGTGCAGGATGTAAAGAGTAAACCACTGCTCGAAGTGGAAGGAAAGTTTTTGTATGCTGATGAAATTCAACAAGTTATCCCGCCAAATGTAAACGACACCGATAGTACCGAAATAGCTGATAGTTATACTCGTAAATGGGTCACCGACGTGTTGATGTACGAAAATGCAAAAAGAAACATTACCAACCAAGCCGAAATTGACGAACTGGTCGAAAGTTACCGTAAATCGCTGACAATTCATCAATATCAGCAAAAAATGATTGAACAACGTCTTCCAAAAGAATCTTCGGAAGAAGACCTGAAAGCTTTTTACACCCAATATAGCGATCAGTTGGTTTTGAAAGAAAACATTGTTCAGGGTTTGCTCCTAATTGTTCCAAAAAATGCTCCGAAACTACCCAGTGTTCGCAGTTGGGTGCAGTCGGCAAATACCAAATCGCTCGAAAGTATTGAGAAATACAGCATTCAAAATGCCATCAGTTACGATTATTTTGGCGATAAATGGTTGGATTTTAACAAAGTACTGAAAAAGATACCATTAAAAATTGAAGATCCGGCTAAATTTCTTTCTACCAATAAATTTGTCGAAACTTCGGACAGTACACAACAATATTTTCTAAAGATTGAATCTTACAGAATTAACGGTCAGGTAGAACCGTACGAAATGGCAAAAAACAGGATTGCCATAATTTTGCTTAACAAACAAAAAGCGGAATTTATTTCTAAATTTGAAGACGAACTTTACAACGACGCTGTTAATAATGAAACAGTCACTTTTTTCAACAAAAAGAATTCAAAACATTAAAATCCAAACTGCATAAGTTATTCAAAGTCAATATAAAACATGAAAAAAATAATTATTTCACTTCTTTTTCTTTTAAGTATTGTACCTCTTAAAATGTGGGCGCAAAAGAATGTTATTGACGAAGTCATCTGGGTGATTGGCGATGAATCAATTCTTCGTTCGGAAGTGGAAGAACAGAAACTTCGGGCACAATACGACGGTACACCTATTCAGGGCGATCCGTATTGTGTTATACCTGAGCAGATTGCCATACAAAAGCTTTTCCTGCATCAAGCAGTGCTTGATAGTGTGGTGGTAAGCGAATCTACGGTTATGAATCAGGTTGAAAATCGGCTGAATTATTTCATTGCTCAAATTGGTTCAAAAGAAAAAATGGAAGAATATTTCCATAAAAATACATCGGATTTGCGTGAAGAATTACGCGACATGATTCGTAATCAGCAAATTATAACACAAATGCAACAAAAACTGGTTGGTGATATAAAATCTACTCCGGGCGATGTTCGTCGTTTTTACAACGAACTTCCACCCGATAGTATTCCTACGGTTCCTGCTGAAGTGGAGTTGCAAATTATAAATTTTGAACCAACGGTTCCAATTGAAGAAATTAATCGGATAAAAGACCGATTACGTGATTATACTGAACGCGTAAACAGTGGTACAACTGATTTTTCTGTCTTGGCACGACTTTATTCCGAAGATACCGAAAGCGCAAAACGCGGTGGTGAATTGGGTTTCATGGGTCGCGGACAGCTAGTTCCCGAATTCTCGCAGGTGGCATTTAATTTGACCGATCCGAAAAAAGTTTCGCGCATTGTTCAAACCGAATTTGGTTTTCATATTATTCAGTTAATTGAAAAACGTGGCGAACGGATAAATTGCCGCCATATTTTACTTAAGCCTCGGGTTTCGCTTGCAGAGAAAGAAAAAGGGATTCATAGTCTGGACTCGGTATCAAATCTGATTCGTAAGAATAAATTGACTTTTGAACAAGGTGTATTGAGTTTTTCTCAAGATAAAAACACAGCGATGAACGCAGGTTTGATGCTGAATGATAAGAATAACACTTCCAAATTTGAATACCAGGATTTGCCACCTGAAGTTGCCAAAGTAGTATACGAAATGAATGTGGGTGAAATATCTAAACCATTCAGTATGATTAATAAGGGAACAAACAAAGAAGTTGTTGCGGTAGTAAAATTAAAATCGAAAGTAGATAATCACAAAGCCAATTTGACGGATGATTATCAAATGCTTAAAACTTTTTATGAAGGTAAAAAGAAACAGGAATTTTTGAACAAATGGATTGTAAAAAAACAAAAGGAAACCTATATCAGCATTGATCCGGCCTGGCAAAATTGTACATTCCAATATCCGGGATGGATTAAGAAGTGACAGTTGACAATTGATGGTTGACAATTGATAGTTCAAACCGAAAAGCATAAACAAAATTATCAATTTAAAATTCATTGAACTCATTTTTAACTAAACGAATTATAAATCACAAGCACATCGTACTTTTCGGTATGCTGTGTTTGTTTATAGTTGTAATTCAAGCTCAAATACATCCAAAACAATTACGGAAAGAAGTGCTTCAAAGCATGAATCCAGTCAAACCTCAGGCTAAATCTGCAAAAACTAAAACTTTTGGGAAGAGAATTATTCCTTCTCCTGTACAAACTCAATTGGCTCCAACAATCAATCCGCTTAATAATAAAGGTGTTACATTAATTTACCTGGAAAACTGCGATGCATTATCCTTTGATAAAATAATGAATCCCGATTTACAGGTTTTGAAAGGAAATGTTCGTTTCCGACATGATAATGCCAGACTCTATTGCGACAGCGCCTATTTCTTCGAAAAAGCCAATTCACTGAATGCGTATGGTCATGTGCGAATTGTTCAAGGCGACACACTTTTCATTTTTGGCGATTTGCTTTACTATGATGGAAATACTAAACTGGCACGTTTACGTCACAACGTAAGAATGGAAAATCGAAAAACCACACTTACTACCGACAGTTTGAATTACGACCGTATTTCAAACCGGGCTTATTATTATACAGGAGGTGAAATTAAGGATCAGATAAATGATTTAACTTCTATTTGGGGACAATATTCCACTTCCACCAACGAATCGTTATTCAAAACGAAAGTTCATCTTATTAACAAAAACTTCACATTAGATGCTGATTCTTTGAGATATAATACCAAAACCAATATCGCTAATTTAATCAGTCCGACGCACATTTTGTACAACAACGAGACTGATATTTACAGCAAACGGGGTTGGTATAATACTGAGACAGAAAAATCCATGCTCTTAGACCGTTCGAAAGTGAAACATAAAGATGGGAAAATCCTTGTGGGTGATACCATTTATTATGATAAAAAGTTGAAATACGGCGAAGGTTTTATGCATGTTGTGTTGAACGATACCGTCCAGAAATCAACTCTTTATGGCGATTATTGTTATTATAACGAAAATACAAAAAATGGTTTAGCAACGGATTCGGCTTTGCTGGTCGATTGGTCTGGAAAAGATTCGATGTTTGTTCATGCCGACACGCTTTTGACTTCGAAAGATTCTATTTATGACGTTGTGCGGGGATATTATCATGTTCGTTTTTATCGAAACGATGTGCAGGGACTTTGTGATTCATTGGTTTATTCGGCTCGCGATTCGGCGATGAATATGCACGGAACCCCGATTTTATGGACTGAAAATAATCAACTTTCCGGCGACTTCATTAAAGCATATACGAAGAACAAAAAAGTTGAAAAAATTCATATTCAGCATGTTGCAGTGGTTGTTCAACATGAAGATTCAGTTTATTTCAATCAGCTTTCGGGTAAAGAAATCATTGCATCCGTCGATAGCGGTCAACTTAAAAAAGTAAACGTAAACGGTAATGCCGAAACAATTTATTATCCGCGGGACGACAAAGATTCAACGCTGATTGGCTTAAACAAAACACAAAGTAGTTTTGTGGTTATGTATCTGAAAAACAAAAAAGTAGAACGTGTAGTTTTAACTTCAGTCACTAATGGAACAATGTATCCAATGGATAAACTTACTGACAAGGAACTGTATCTGAGCACCTATTTTTGGGTTGAAAATCAGCGCCCTAAAAATAAACAGGATTTATTTGTGGTTTATCCAAAAATAATTCGTCCCAAAGCAAGCGGCATAGAGAGTTTAAATTCAAATTCTGATTCACAATCTTCATTTAAAAATAATGAAAATCAGACAACTAATCCTTCATTGAATACTGCTCCAAAGCAAAACACTCAACCTCAGAACCGCAAAGGAAAAACTAATATAGTAAATTAATGACTCATTAAGGTAAAAGTTAAATTCAGATAGAAGATTATTTTTGAGAAAGTTGACTATATTTGCATTGCAATCTGAGCAAGTTGAATAAAACAACTAAAAAATAATGTTTTATCTTTAGCAGGAAAATATGAAAACTCTAATCTGGATAGGATTTTGTCAGAGTTTGTTTGCTGCCATACTTATGTTCACCAAAAGAGAAAACTCGCTTCCCGATAAAATCTTATCGGGCTGGCTGATTCTTTTATCTTGTGATTTTCTGTCGTGCGGTTTGAACTATGAGATTTTCAACGGACCGCTCCTCACCAGTTCTTTCTTGCTTTTCAATCCTGCTTTGTATTTGTATATCAGCTCATTGACGCGACCTAAATTTAAACTTCGCTGGGTTCAGATACTTCATCTTCTGCCGTTTATTTTCTTTGATTCCTATGCATATTTGAATAAAGTGCCATTCTCTCTTGACACATTTTTTATACACGATCACAATTACATTTTTCGCTTGATTTTCGCAATTGCAACCATTGTTTCGTGGTTTGTTTACAATCCATTGAGTCTGGTTTTGGTTCACAAACATCGTATGCATTTACATAATGAGTTGTCGAACATTGAGAAGAATGAAAACTTAGGTTGGGTGCTGGCTGTGGCGATTTTTTACGTAGTATATTGCATTCTCACCATTTTGATTTCAAGTATTGTTTTCGTTGCACATTTAAATCCGCTAACACCTCATATTTATAATTATTCGACGCTTTTGGTTTTGATTTATATCATGAGTTTTTATGGTTTAAGACAGAAACTGGTTTCAAAACACCTCCTTATCGACGAACCTCTAACACCCTACAAAAATTCAAATTTAAGCGTAGAAACAAAAGAGAAAATAAAACAAAAAATCATTGCTTACTTTGAAAAAGAAAAAGCCTATCTCAACCCCGATTTAAGTATGAGTGTGCTTTCTGAATCGTTAAAGATTCAGAAATATCAGATTACTGAAGTGTTGAATACAGAAATTGGCAAGAGTTTTTTTCAGTTTGTCAATCATTTTCGCGTGGAAGCAGTAAAAGCAATGCTATCCGATCCGAAAAATAAATTTTCTATCGATGCTATTGGTTACGACTGTGGATTTGCAAGTAAATCAACCTTTTACACGGTTTTCAAAAACATGACCGGTGAAACTCCAGTTTCATACCGAAACAAAATTATTCAATAAATTTTCTTGTTTTTTTACTTACCAGTTTGACTTTCTAAAGTTGAACCGCTTGTTGTTATCCGAATTTCAAAAAGCGGACAAAAATAAAGATCGATTTGCATATTATTGTATTGTAAATGAATAATTTAAATAATACAACTATGCAATCTTTATTACATGTTTTACTTACCGGTGCTTCCGGAACTGTCGGGATAGAAGTGCTAAAGCAATTAGTTGAAATAGAAGCTGTTGAGCTGACCGTTTTTGACAAAGAAACGTCCCATGCCGTAAAATTATTTTCGCCCTATAAAAACCGCATGAATGTTATATATGGTGATTTGTGTAATGATGCTGATGTACAGAAAATTCCGGATAATATAGATGTAGCTATACATTTAGCTGCTATTATTCCTCCTTTGGCAGATGAAAAACCTGACTTAACGTATCGTGTAAATGTTCTTGGAACAAAGAAAATCATTAACCAATTAGAAGTCAAATCTCCCAATGTTTTTTTGCTTTACAGTTCCTCCATTTCTGTTTATGGCGACCGGGTTTTGAATCCGAATATCACCGTAAATGATCCCTTAAACCCGAGCGAAGGAGATTTTTATGGTCTTACAAAAATTGAGGCAGAAGAACTTATTAAGAGCTGCAAACTTGATTGGTCGATATTTCGTTTGGCAGCAATTATGAAAAATCATAAAATTTCAAAACTTATGTTTCACATGCCTTTATCTACCAATTTGGAAATTTGTACGCCGAGAGATACTGCCAAAGCATTTGTTGAAGCAATTTACAAAAGGAAAGTATTGTCGAAGCAAGTATTTAATCTTGGTGGCGGTGAAAAGTGTCGTATTTCGTATGAAAAATTTTTGGAAAAATCATTTCATCTTTTCGGATTGGGAAAATTGAACTTCCCACTCAATACTTTTGCGCAACGTAATTTTCATTGCGGTATATTAATAGATGGAGATAAACTTGAAAATATTCTTCATTTCAGAAATGATACCCTGGAAACTTACTTTGCTGAAACAAATCGCTCTATTCCGTTTTTTATAAAACTTTTCAGCACCCTTTTCCGTGTTATAATTAAAAGAATCCTATCAAAACAATCCGAACCACTCAAGGCATTGAAAAACAATGATAAACAACTTCTGAAGCATTTCTTTTATTTGAGTGAATTTTCTTGAATATGACTTGAAATCTCATTATTTTTATGCAAACTCATTTTAAATTCATTTTCACAATTGTTTTCACAGTATTTGTAACCATTCTGAATGCTCAAATTTTGGATGTTCATATCACAAACATTCGAAACACAAAAGGTCAGCTTTGTCTGGCAATTTTTGCAGATGAAGCTGGTTTCAAAGCAGAAAGAACATGCTGGGAAATGAAATGTGATAAAAAAGATTTCATAAATGGAGAATTTCAGATCAAAATTGAGTTTCGCCCCGGGACATATGGAATGTCGGTACTCGACGATGAAAACTACAATGGAAAAATGGATTATAATTTATTTGGAATTCCTCGCGAAGGGTTTGGATTTTCCAATTATTTTCACAGAGGGATTCTAAAACCTGCTTTTGACGATTTTAAATTTGACATTCAGAGAAACGATACCAAAAAGCTATTCGTGAAAATGAAGTATTTCTGATAGAACGTTTAAAAACTTTATAAAGTCAAGACATGCTTTCTGTTATCGTATAGAAACATAGCCGTTAATGACACCTTTTTTAGAAAGAACAATTTGCCAGAGTTGTACATGTCGGGCACGGAAAGACCCCGCGCTGCTAAGCAGATAATACTTCCACATCCTGTAAAAACGCTCGTCGTATTTTGATTTTATCTGTTCCCAGTTACGATCGAAGTTTTCGAACCAGGCCATTAGTGTCTTGTCGTAATGTGCACCAAAGTTGTGCCAATCTTCCATGACAAATAAACCTTCTACAGCTCCACCGATTTGTTTTATTGAAGGGAGATGGGAATTCGGGAAAATGTATTTGTCGGACCAAGGTTCGTTAACGAGCACCGATATGTTATTACCAATTGTATGAAGTAAAAATAAACCATTTTCTTTCAGCAATTTATGTACAGTGTTCATAAATGTTCTATAATTTTTATAAACCACATGTTCAAACATTCCAACAGAAACCACCCGATCGAAAAACATTTCTTTGCCAATCAATATTTCATTATTTAAATCTCTGTAATCTAATAATTTGATTTCAACATTTAGTCCCTGACAATCGATAGTAGCGTAATCAACCTGTTCTTTCGAAACCGTAATCCCGACAACTTCCACACCATATTTTTCAGCGGCATATTTACAAAAACTACCCCAACCACAACCTATATCCAGAACTTTCATTCCAGGTTTCAAGTCTAGTTTCCGGCAAATTAATTCGAGTTTTGCTTCCTGCGCTTCATCCAGATTTTGTGCATTTCTCCAGTATCCACACGAATAAGCCATTCTTTTATCAAGCATATTCTGAAAAAGCTCATTACCAATGTCGTAGTGTTTTATTCCAACTTCAAAAGCTCTCGATTTTTCCCCGTTATTTATTAAAAATGCTTCCAGGTAATAAAAAAATAAATTTTTGCGGTTGACTTTTTCATCAAGCGAAGCGTAAAGTATTCGATAAATTAATTCATCCATTTTTTTTACGTCCCACCAGCCATCCATATACGATTCGCCAAATCCTAAAGTCCCATCCCGAATGACTCGTTTGTAAAAGTCAGGATGATGAATCTGAATATCTGCATCGTCCTGTCCATTTATCTCTACTCCTGCTGAACTAAGTATCGAGCTGATAAAATTTTCGAATTTCTGTTTCATATTTCCATTTAGAGTTTTAAGAATTATATTTTGTGGAAGTAACTTATGCCTTTCTAAACGAATAATGGGAAGATGTATCTTTATTATAAAATCAATTCCATTTCTTTGCAGCTCTAAAACAATTAAGAATATATTTTGTTTATTTTTTAACTAATATGACAATTTCTATTTTTAGATTTTAACTGATCTTTTGAAAAACATGAAAAGTATGACATTCTTTAATGTCTATTTTTTAATTAGTTAGTTTAGTTTTTCAACTTAAAATAATTTTTTCTTAAAACGTAACGCCACATTTACCAACCCAATCATTACCGGAACTTCCACCAATGGTCCAATTACGGCTGCAAAAGCTTCACCTGAATTAATACCGAAAACGGCTATGGCAACAGCTATGGCCAATTCAAAATTATTGCTGGCGGCAGTAAACGATAAGGTAGTAGCTTGTTCGTAAGTTGCACCTGCTTTCTTGCTCATAAAAAAAGAACCTACAAACATGATGACAAAATAGATTAGCAATGGAACTGCTATCAAGACCACAGCCATTGGGATTTTTACTATATATTCGCCTTTGAGTGAGAACATGACTATAATGGTAAAAAGCAAAGCAATCAGTGTTAGCGGTGAGATTTTAGGAATAAACCGGGTGTGATACCATTCTTTGCTTTTCAACCGAATCAGCATAAATCGCGTTAAAAAACCGGCAATAAATGGAACTCCCAAATAAATGAATACACTTTTGGCAATTTGTCCGATGGTAATCTTAGAAACAGCATCACTCGTCGGAATACCAAACCAAGCTGGTGCTACAGCGATAAAGAACCAGGCATAAACCGAAAAGAAAAGTACCTGAAATATGCTATTGAAAGCTACCAATCCTGCGGCATATTGCGTGTCACCTTTTGCCAAATCGTTCCACACAATTACCATGGCAATGCAGCGTGCCAATCCAATCATAATAATTCCATACACATACGGTAAGTTGGAGTTGTTTTCGCCGGGGAAAAACTTGAAAAGAAGAATGGCCAGCGTAAACATGAGCACCGGACCAATTATCCAGTTTTGAACCAGTGACAATCCAAGAATTTTCCAATTCCGAAATACTTCGCCCAATTCCTCGTATCTAACTTTTGCCAATGGCGGATACATCATTACTATTAATCCAATGGCAATCGGGATATTAGTTGTACCCACTGAGAAGCTGTTCCAAAAAGCAGCAACATTGGGGTTATACCAACCTGCAAAAACGCCAATGAACATGGCTAAGAAAATCCAAAGTGTCAGATAACGGTCGAGAAATTTAAGACGGGTTTTCATAACTGCGGTTTGATTTGTTCAATGTAAAGTTTATAGAAACCTTCTTTTATTTCGTCACGTACACGGATAAATTCGCTCCAGATAAATTCTTCAGTTCCTGTAGCATGACTTGGATCGTCAAAACCAATGTGTAAGCGGTGTTTCACTTTGCCAAAGAACGATGGACATTCCTCGTTTGCACCACCGCAAACTGTGATTACATAATCCCATTCATCTTTCAGGTATTTATCTACTGAGTCGGAAGTATGGTGACTAATATCAATTCCGGATTCAGCCATAGCTTTTACTGCTTTTTCATTCAGTTTTCCACTGGCTTGAGTTCCTGCCGAGCAAACGGTTAGGTTTTTATCAAAAGATTGTAACCAGCCATGTGCCATTTGGCTGCGGCAACTGTTTCCTGTACAAAGAATTAATACTTTCATAAAATGGTGATTTGAAAATTTGAAAATGAGATAATTTGAAGATTAATACGCTGTTTCACAATTAATTTCGGCAGATTTAATTTCTCTGAAAAATTTGTCGAGCTTATCCATGTACTCGTTAATTGAAGAACCACACAAACAATAATTGATTTTCATTCCATCAATTTCACCATGAATCAATCCCATATCACGCAATTCTTTTAAATGTTGTGAAACGGTGGTGCGACTGAGTGGCAATTTATCCGAAATATCACCTGAAATGCAGGTTTTTGTTTCTGCCAGGTATTTCAAAATGGCCAATCGGGCAGGATGCGAAATTACTTTGGCGAATGTGGCTAACTCTTGTAGCTCTTTATCAAATACTTCCGGCTTTCTCATATATATTATGTTTTATGTCGCAAACATACGACATACTTTCTGAAATAAAAAATAATTGGTATTAAATTTCTGTTACTTTTTTGAAGTTCGCCATTACATGATCCAATTAAACAGAAACCCGACTATCATTATTCCGCCGCCAACAATGGCAATAAAAGTCAGAATCAAAGGCATTTTCAGCACTTTTCGGAGAATAATCATTTCGGGTAAAGAGAGCGCAATAACTGACATCATAAATGCCAAAGCAGTTCCAAGCGAAGCTCCTTTTTCAATCAATACCGAAACAATTGGAACAATACCCGCAGCGTTGGAATACAACGGAATACCAATCAACACTGACAGCGGAACAGCATACCATACATCTTTACCCATAAAAGAAGCCATAAATTCAGCAGGTACATAGCCGTGAGCACCTGCACCGACCAAAATACCCAATGCCACATACAACCAAACTTTGCCTACAATTTCTTTCACTGCGTCATATCCCATTGCAATTCGTTGCGGAAAAGTAATTTTATCATCATCAGAATCACCTTCACCAAGTTTGGAAGTGTACACCCAATCTTCCACCCATTTTTCAAGTTTCAGTTTGCCGATAATCCAACCGGCTACAATGGCAATTGTCAGACCTGTGCCAATATAAATGGCAGCTACTTTCCATCCAAACATACCGTATAAAAGTATAACAGCAACTTCATTGATCATTGGTGCTGCTATCAGAAACGAAAATGTTACACCAAGCGGAACGCCCGATTCAACAAATCCGAGAAACAGCGGAATAGCCGAACACGAACAAAATGGAGTTACTATTCCCAACAAGGAAGCCATTATATTACCTGTGAATGTTGATTTGCCTTCCAAGGCTTTTCGGGTACGTTCGGCAGTAAAATAACTGCGGAGGATACCCACAAAGAAAATAATCAACACTAACAGCATTAATACTTTTGGAAATTCAAACAGAAAGAATCGCAGTGCTTCGGTAAGATGAGCACCTTTGGTTATTCCCAAAACAGTTTCAATAAACCAATCTGTTACCGGTTTTAGGTTGACGTAAATTATATACCAGATAGGTAATAGTATTAATGCAATTTGAAAATTACGCGATTTGAAAATTTGAAAATTCATACATTTAATTTGAAAATGTGTCAATTTGAAAATTTGGAAATAAATGTAGTTCGTAATTGTACGAACAATTTAGATAAAAAAATATTTTTTGTTTAGCAATGACCGCATCCGCAAGTGGAAGCCATTTTGAATTTTGGAGTGGCTAGCATGGCATTTATATCTGAAGAACAGCACTTTCCTGAAGGCTTCATTTCTTTACAGTCGTTTCCGGTACAAGCGCCTGTAATTTTCTGAATGTCTTTTAGTGTTTTTGCACCATCAGAGATGGCTTTTTCAATTTCGCTTTTGGTAACTTGTTTGCAATAGCAAATAATCTGATCCATAAAATATTAATGTGATAATGTGATAATAAGTTAATGTGATAATTATAAAAAGAAAATCACCACATAATAAATACCGACTCCAATAAAGACAACCGAAACCACACGCCTGAACCAAAGTTCAAAAGTTTTGATCTGATTATACAGTTTTCCTACATTTCCTACTGCATAAGCCAATAACCATGCAAAAACAATCACAGGTAACCCGGTTGCAATGGCAAAAATAACCGGAAGATACAAACCGCTTGCACTCGCCACTGTCATAGGAATGAGCATTACAAAATATAGCACACCGCTGTACGGACAAAATGCCAGAGCGAAAACCATTCCTAGCAAAAGTGTACTCCAATAACTGCCTTTGCTATTTTCGCCAATTTTATCGGTCAAGCCCGAAAATCCGGGAAGTTTAATTTTAATCACATCAAGCATAAAAAGTCCTATCAGAATCAGTGCAGGACCTAACAATTTTTCACCCCAGCCCTGAAAAATCATGGAGATATGCATTTTGCTTGCACCAAAGAAAATAATTAGTGCCAGACCGGTATAACTAATGGCGCGACCAAGTGTATAAACCAAACCATTGATAAAAACCCGACGGCGATTTTCGATATTCCGACTTATAAAACCAATAGCCGAAATGTTTGTGGCCAAGGGGCAAGGACTGATAGCTGTCATCAGTCCCAACAGAATGGCTGTAACAAATGCGTATTGCGAATTTTCTAATATGCTTTGAAGGAATTCCATAAGATTAATTTGAAAATTAGAGAAGAGGATCGATTGTTCTCTTCAATTCAGCTTTAAGTTTTTCGGGATTATTCATTGCATACATAAAACCCTTGTCTGTAAGATCAACACGTTTTCCGCCACTAATAACTAAAAGTGTCTGACCTGAAACATTACATTTTTTTGCTAAGATTTCACTACTTTTTTCATCTAAATTTACAGACTTAAAGGTAATCAAGCCTTTTTTAGCTTGAACAGGATAAAGTGCTGCAATGGCTTTTTGCGATTCTGCTTCCACAGCCTGACATGTTACGCAACGACGTGTAAAATGGAAGTAGTAAACTTCAACTTTAGCCGATTTTGATACTGCTGTTTGTGTTTTTTTGTCTGCGGCGATACTACTTACTGTAAAAAACGATACTCCTAAAAGTAATAATACTGATAATGAAATTAGCTTTTTCATAAAATGTAAATTTTGTTTGTTAGTATTTGTTTTAGTTCGTCCATTGAAGGTACGCGTCCTTTAACCACTACCTTTCCATCAATAACTAATGCAGGTGTTGTCATGATATTGAATTTCATAATTTCAACTATGTCTTCTACTTTAGTAATTGTAGCATCGATATTGTTTTGAGCTACTACTTCGCGAGTGGCTTTTTCAAGTGACTTGCACTTCGGACAGCCTGTCCCTAATACTTGAATGTTCATGATTATTTTTTTATTTAATTACAGCAAGTTGTTTTTTCCTTCTTCAGAGCAAAAAATGTTTCGAAATAAGCTTGTGCTTTTTCCCAGTTTTCGAGGTTGATACAGTATTTTACTTTGGGAGCTTCTATTTCTCCCTGAATTAATCCTGCATCTTTTAATTCTTTCAGATGTTGCGATACTGTGGCTTTAGCAATCGGAAGTTCATTGTGAATTTCACCAAAATAACAACTATCCATCGAAGCCAAATAATTTAGTATAGTGATTCGTGCCGGATGACCCATGGCTTTGGCGAAACGGGCAAGTTGTTCGTTATCAATTGTGTAATCTTTACTTTTGCAGCTATTCATGGTGATATGTATTTGTTTGTTCGTAGTTCGCAAAAGTACGAACATTATTTAAATTGACAACTATTTTTCAATTATTATTTCAATTTTTTTTCAGAAGTAATAGAATACAGATATTTAAGTCAAATTTTAGATAAAATGAACTTCAAAATTTTTTGGTATTAAAATATTCAGTATATTTGCTAAATTATTTTCAAACGTAAATTCTAAAATCAAACGATATGAAATTCATTGTTTCAAGCACCGAACTATTGAGCCATCTGCAAGCAATCAGCCGGGTAATCAATAATAAAAATTCACTGCCAATCTTAGATAACTTTTTGTTGCAACTCGAAGGTAAAACGCTTACCATGACTGCATCCGACATTGAAACTACATTGATTACATCGATGGAAGTGGAGATACTAGAAGGAAGCGGAAAAGTAGCAGTTGCATCGCATTTGCTCCTTGATACGTTGCGTGAATTTTCAGAACAACCACTGACATTCACTATAAATGATTCTAACCTGGCACTGGTTATTACTTCAGCCAATGGTTCGTATAATTTTATTGGTCAAAATGGAGATGAATATCCACGAATGCCTCAATTACAGGATGATGCACGTGAACTTGCATTAACTGTATCAAGGCTTAATTCAGGGATTTCGAAAACATTATTCTGTACCGCTGACGATGAATTACGCCCTGTTATGAATGGTGTTTATTTTGACATTACTTCTGAAAACCTGACAATGGTTGCAACTGATGCTCATAAACTTGTACGTTATAAAACAACCCATATATCCGCTTCGGTGAAGGAAGATGAAACTGCAAATTTTATTTTGCCAAAGAAACCGGCTAACATGCTTAAAAACATTTTACCCAAAGAAAGCGGTGAAGTTGAAATCCGGTTCGATACTAAAAATGCACATTTTAAGCTGGCAAATTATACTATGATTTGCCGTCAGGTTGAAGGTAGA
This sequence comes from Paludibacter sp., assembly GCA_017882285.1. Classification (GTDB taxonomy): domain Bacteria; phylum Bacteroidota; class Bacteroidia; order Bacteroidales; family Paludibacteraceae; genus Paludibacter. Next base: position 77,554 of record JADGPS010000003.1, read on the forward strand.
TTTCCGAATTATAACGGCGTAATTCCAAAAAATAATCCGTTCAAAATTATTATCGATAGGGTTTCGTTTATGAATGCTTTGAAACGGGTTTCTGTATTTTCCAATCAGGCAAGTAACCTTGTAAAGCTGGCTATTAACGAAAATCAGATTCATATTTCGGCACAAGATATAGATTTCTCTATCTCCGCAGAAGAAACTATCAATTGTCAGTTCGAAGGCGATCCGATTAAAATTGGTTTCAAATCTTCATTTTTGATTGAGATTTTGGGAAATATCAATGCCACTGACGTAATAATGGAATTGTCGGATGCATCACGTGCCGGATTGATTCTACCGTTTGAAAATGAAGCAAACGAAGAAATTCTGATGCTGTTAATGCCAATGTTGCTTAACGATT
>JADGPS010000029.1 GCA_017882285.1 Paludibacter sp.
GTCAATCTCAACATCTCACTTGTTATTTCATAGGGTGGTTTCATACTTTCTGATTTATGATAGTATCATTTGATAGTATCAAAGGTATACAATTCTACCGAGACTGCAATGCTGTAATTCTTTTATTTTAAAATTAAACATATCGACCGAGGTTTGTTGTTTCTAACAATAAAAAAAATAGAAATAAAAGTTTATTTGTCCGTTTAAAAACGGTTAACCAATTCCAACTCGTTGAAAACTATGGGGAGGTGTGTAGGCTTTGCAAACACTTTGACAAAGCTTTGGTTGTAGAGTTGGTTCGTGCGACTTTGACAATGTGCTTGCAAATGCGTGGGCTAATTATTTACTCATCTAATAAATCAATAAAGCAGTTATCGTTATTTTCAAAAAAGGTTGGTGAAGATTCCAGCTTTGCCCTTATTTTATCAAAGCCACCATTGGCAAATTCTTCCATTAATTTTTTCAAACTCAATATTTCCTTTTCGACTTCCTTATCATCTTTATTTTCCAATTCATTGAAATCAATTTCAGATTTTGCAATCACACCCATTATTACATACTCTGCCAAGTCTGCAGGTTGCCACGATTTTATTTCAATGAACTTACTTTTATCAATGCTTGGTTTAAGTGCAAGACGATAATCATTTTTCAAACCAAGTAAAGCAGCATACATATAAATCTCATACTTGGTTGAAAAATGTTTCCCTTGTTCCCATGAGGCACTTTCGTCTGCTGTTCCTGCCCGACCACCTTGGACAACTGTGAACTTTGTAATCAAGTCCTCATTTGCTGAATCATATTCAGGTGCTCTGTCTTTTATTTTTTTTAGAAGTTCCATATTAATTCAATGCTTCAATTTTAGTAGATAAATTATTTCGGTTGCTTCTTTCTGTTTCAGGAATAGAAGGAGTAATCATAAATACTTTCCCGATTTTAATTTCAGGATTAGTCAGCAACTCATTTCTAAGATTTTGATTCTTGTAAAACTCTTTACTCATTATTATGCTTTGCCTGTAAACCTTGCTAATCGTTTTACAAAAACCAATTGTGTAATCCTCACCGAAAACAGAAGTAGGAGCATCAGTAATCAGCGTATAGAAACTTACAACACCATCATTACTTTTAGCAGAAATTATTGCCATGATTGTAGCAAGTTTTACTAAAATTAAATTACTTGTATTTGAACCCAAAAGCGGAACACCACTGTTGTCAATTATTTCAGGCATGAAATTGCCATTCGGTAATCGTCTTAGTTTTATTTGCCCTCGTGTAGATTTATTTCCCGAAGTCATTGCTTCATAATGATTGTTTGCTTCCTTTTCTAATTGAGCAATCAGATTATTGAAAACCCTTTCCCTTGTTGAACCTGCAATAGATTCAAAATCGTTTAATACATCTTTTTTCTCAATCAACCATTTTGGAATTTCACCAGTTACAAGTTCTTTTAATTGGTCATTTACACCTTTCAAATTGCTTTTGAAATGTTCAATCTGTTGTGTGATTTTATTTAGTTCGTCTTTAAAATCTTTTGACTTCTTGTTCTGAATTGAATATTCGTTTAAAATGTTTGCAGCATCTTCACTTGTGAGAGATGTATCAGATAAAAGTTTCTGAATATCTTCTTCCACTTTATTCATTTGCTTATTTGCATCTTTAATTTTGGTATTGATGCTACTAATTTTTTTTAGTGTTTCTTTTATATCAGAATCAATTTCTTCAATGCGGTGGGCGAGTGCCAAACCATTTTGATATAATCTTTTGAAATCATCAGTGAAATTTTGTTTACTGATTGGTTCATCATCTGCCGACTTCAATTTTTTATCAGGTCGGTCAATCAGTTCTTTAATTTTTTTCCAAGCATCAGAATCTTTCTTTGCTTCTCTATCACACACTAAACATTTTTCTTCGTCCAACATTCTTTGAACATAAATTGGTTCAGGAACATCAAGAGGTAAACGGGTTTGCAATTTCTTTGCAACTGCATCTTCGGCTGCAAGTGTTGCTTTTATTTCCGCAGCTTTTTCAAGTTTCTTATTCTCATATATTGAGAAACGATTGCTAAATTCTGCATGTAAAGATTCTGTTCCCTTCAATACCCATTTGTTACGGAACATCTTTCTATGAAAACTAAATTGTTCTTCTTTCAATGCCTCATTCAATTCAGTCAGCAAATTGAAAACACCTTTTTTTCTTTCTTGTAATTCATTTACTTTTTGTGCATCGGCTTGTTTGTTTAATAGTTCCTCACATCTTGCTTCTGCTCTTGATAGATTTTCATTGACTTCCTTTTCATCTTTCTGTAAGTCAGCAACTCTTTCTTCAAGTTTTGTTTTTTGTTTTCCTAATTCTTCGCTTTTATCTATGTCTTTACTTAATCTTCTAACCTCTCTATCATATTCAGTATTTCCCGACTTTGCAGCCGCAGCCGCAATGTCTTTTAATTCGTCGTACCGGGTAATGCTTGACAATACATTGATTGCCTTTGTAAGAGTATCCTGTTTATTGAAATCAATAATTGATTCTACTTGCTCACCTTGAAACCATAAATAATCTTTCATTTTAGGTGGCAGAATATTAGAAATAATTCTTCTTTTTTCTTCTTCGTCATTTACCATTTTTGCATTCAGGTAAGACAAATCTTTTTTCATTATCGTGAACTCACTGTCATTCGTTTCTACAATCTTTCCATCTTTAATATTGGCATTGTATTTCCTTTCAAGAATGTAAACATTGTCTTTCTCTAAATTGTGAAAAGTGATACTTACCGATGTACTTATTTTTCCGTCTTTGGCATTTGCTTTCGCCTTGTCAGAAATAATTTTTGACTTAACTGCTTTCGTGTTTTGAAATTCTTTTTTCTCAGGAATAAAAACTTGATCATACATTACCCAATAAAAAGCATCATACAGTTTTGATTTGCCATAACCGTTATCTCCGATAATGACATTGATACCTTCAGTAAATTCCATGCTGCTTTTATCAGCATAGCACATGAAATTTTCCAGTTCTATTTTTTCAATAATCATTATAATTATTTGTTTAGATATTGATTAATTTTTCTTGATGTAACACTTTCCGATTCACCGTCAACGCTTCCGTTTATAGCCAGTTTAATCACTTCAATAAGTTTCACTGCTGTTTGGTCAATGAATTTTAACTTATCAATTTTCTCTTGGGTGATATATTTTTTCTCAATGAGAAGTGGGTCTTCCAAGTATGTTTTGAAAATATTTTCCTTTGTCATATTGATGCAAGTTCGTTTTGAATTGTGTAAATATTTAGATTGTAATGTGTGCAAACATCTTTAAAAATATCCTCTGTAAAGTAGGGATTTTTCGAGAGTGAAGCGAAATACATTACTCTTTCTAATTCCGTTTTTACCATTCTCTTTTCCAAATCAAAAGTTTCAGAACCTTCCAATTGATTTTCATAATCAGGCATCACAACCAAATCGTGAATCACAGCATGATTTTTTGCAGGATGCTTTCTTAAAATTCTTCCTCTCCTTTGTATGAATTGTCTTGGGTTTCCTGTACTACTGCAAAAGATTGCTGTTTCAGCTCTAGGTATATCAACGCCCTCGTCCAAACATTTCATTGAAGCAATAACATCAATTTCTCCATTTTGAAATTGTTTTAAAATATCATCACGGTCTTTCATTCCACTAATAAATTGATTGACTAAAATCTTTTCATCAATCTTTGCAATTTCACGAGTGTATTGATTTATAAGGCGAACATTTTCTTCAATCAGTTCATCTTCGTCCTCACGAATTTCAAAAGTTTCTCCTTCGGGGACATAGACGAAAGTGTATTTGAGATTTCCTTTTTCTAAAAATTGCTGCTTCAATATTTGAATCGTTGCATCCAACTTGTTCGAAGCTTTATGAATGATTCGTTTTCTTTTCAGCAACAGCCTTTCAATGATACTTTCCTTGTCAGGATTACCTTTTCCAAAGCGATAAAGTTTTGAAAGTTGATTGCTTATGTCAACATATTCTTGCATTTCTTCCTCTGTCAATTTTATAATGTGAGGGGAATAATAATATTGACACAACACACCTTCATTGATTGCTCTCTCCATTGAAAAGGAGTATGTGTATGGCTCTTTATCGTCAAAAAATACTTCCATCTCAGCAGTTCCTTCGGGGTCGTAAATTCTTTTGGGAGTTGCTGACAAACCAATTCTTTTCTTCAATCTGAAATCTTTTATTTTACTTGCAACTGTTGGTGAAGCTAAATTGTGTCCTTCATCTGCAATGAAAATTGTATCGTCAGGCAAATCCTTTATCAAACTCTGAAACTTCTCCTTCACGAATGATGCGTATGTGCTGATGATTGCAAATGAAATTGGAATTCTTTTAGCAGTAGAAATCAAAGTAGTTACGTCATTTTGCCAATTCACTTTTGACGAAATCTTAAACACTTCTTGAAAGTTGAATGACCTAACTTCTTTCTCCCATTGTTCAACCAAAGTAATTGTTGGAACAAGAATTAAAACATGATAAATCTTATCAGGATTATTTCTGAATTCTGACAGCACACAATTCAAAGAAGTAATTGTTTTACCTGTGCCAGTTGCCATTGCAAAAATTCCTTTGTAGCTATTGCCAACCCAACTTTCATAGGCAGCAACTTGGTATTCTCTTGCTCCTGAAGGATAAGGAAATCTTGGCTCTCTTACAATTTCTTCAATTCTTGTAACTGCTTTCTCAAAACTTTTTCTAACTCCTTTGTTTTCCAACACACGACTTTTCTTTTCGACCAATTCTTTTTCTTTTATCAGCAACTCATTCAGTGAACTGTTGCCAAATTCCTTTCTGATTGCAACCGAAATATCATCTACTTCTAAGTAGTCAACAATATCTGAATTGCCCGAAAAAATATTTTCAAAATCTTTGTTCTGCCTGTTTATCATTTTACTTGAACGGCTGTTTTCCCAACTGAGAAATCCGTCTAACTCCTCTAAGTTTTCAAGTAAACCAAATGCTGTGAAATTGCATGATGCTTTGAAACCAACTATGTCTGTTCCGTCTGAAAATGCTCCTGACTTGTAATGTGCAATGCCTCTGCCTGATTTGGGTTTAATAATTTTAATCTGAATCTTTTCTTCTGAAATCAGCCATGCAAGGCATTCAAAAAAATGTTTGCCGTAGTCATCAAGCGTTCTTTTCATTTGCTTGATGTCGCTTAAATCAAAAGCATTAATTACAACATCGCCTTCTTGCCCTGCTTTGATTGCGTTCTTATCTTCTTGCGACAAAATATTATTCACAACCATTCGCACCGTTCCACCATTGTAAAGAAAACTTGCAAAGCCAAGTGAGAGAACATTGATTGCTGCTGAACTAAAATATCCTAACAGTAAATCAAATCGTTTGCTGTTGCATAAGCCATCCATATAAAACTGAATGGGTTCGCTTTCGCTGCCAGATCTGTAAGACCTATCTTCTGACCAGTTGACTTCGTAATTTATTTATATAAAACAATTACCTTTGAGAAAAAAATATTGAGATGAGTAATTCTAAAAAATATCCAGAAGCGTGGAAAATTTATATTGACTGTGTTAGAAAATGGGAAGAATCCGATGAGAAAAAATATCCAACTGGTTGGAAGTATGGAATACCAAATCCTGTAAACATGAATGAATACTTGTATTCGAATTGTGTTGGAAAATTATTTATAAAGTTCAAAAACCTTTATTACACGAAAAATGGAATTCAAGGATTTAGAAATTTCTTATGGAAACTTGAAATGATGGAAGGAAAGATTTCACCAAAGGAGTATGAAGCCAATCTAAAATTTATGCAACGAAGTTGAGTTCGTTTTTCAAAGCAGCTTTATGAGTTTCCATTAACTCACTAACTTTTTGTGTTTTCTTTTTTTCTATTTCAACCAAGTTGAATGGAGAATCAAGAAACAATTCTATGACTTCATTATCATTCCAATTCTGTTGCAGATGTGTTGCGATTTGATGAATCAGCAAATCTTTCAATTTCGTTTTGTCAAAATTGATTGTGAGTTCTTGATTTGAATTTTCCATTTTACTCGGTTTTGAGTTTTATATTTTCTATTGTAATGCACTTAACAAACTTTCCTGTTCTGATTGTGAAATAGTAGTCAAGTAATATTTTACTTCCACCATGAACATTCACTACGCTTATTACAAATTGATTTCTACTTGACGGAGTAGATCCAAATTCAATTACTTCAACAGTGAACGGACTTTTTATCGCTGCAATAGCTTTTTGTAATATTTCATTTGTTGGTTTTATCATCATGTCAATAATTTTTCTTTTCAGGAATTACTCCTCTTACTCCGCCTCTTGGTTCTTTCACATCGCCTTTGAACCTTGGAATTAAATGAATGTGAACATGAGGAACGGTTTGCCCCGCTGATTCGCTGATGTTGATTCCAACATTGAATCCTGACGGGTTCAATGTCTTTTTCAAAATTTCTTTTGCTTTGTTCAGCATAAACCAACAAGCTGATTGTTCTTTGAATGAAAGTTCAAAATAATCTGCACAATGTTTTTTCGGAATGATTAAAGTGTGTCCGTTGCTCACTGGAAATTTATCAAACATTGCGTAAGCAGTTGCAGATTCTAAAAGCAATTCTCTTTCTGAATCGGGATTGCAAAATGGACAATCAACATTTGTCTTTTTGTTTATTTGGTTGAAGTGTTTGTATTCATACACTTCGCAATTTTCATTTTTGAAAATTGATTTGTAATTCAAAATCACATTGCATTGATAAGTTGGCTTCTGATGAACCTTATGAGTTCTGAAACCTTCGTGTTGTAAATCTCTTCTCACTGCAAAAAATGCTTTGCCTGTTGGTTTTAAGAGTTGAGAAATTTCCATTAGAACATTTGCTTGTTCTTCTTGCATCAAAACATTAAGCACATAAAAGCAAATGATGGTGTCAAACTTTTTTGTTGGATACTTTGGAAAATAATGTTTGTCGTAGCCGACAATATTATTTCCTTTTGCTTTCAGCAACTCAACATCTTTCCCAAAGCCACAACCGAAATCTAAAACATCACCAGCCAATAAACTTTTGTTCAACAAAAGTTTTGCTGGAAAGGAAAGTGTTTCTCTTTCTTTCGCTGTTAGATGATTGTATTGATTTGACTTTAGATTTTCCATTCCTCATATCCACGATTAGCGATTAAATAATTGCAACTGCTTTGCAGTTGCTTTATTGCTGCCTTCTGCCAACCTGCAGTTGAACTATTTCCTAAGAGTGCAACTCTTATTTCCTTTTGAAATCTTTGAGATTGATTTTCATTTATCAATTCCCAATAGTGGAGAATTAAATCTTTTCTCTTTTCAATCAAATCAGTTGAAGGAATTTTATCCCGTTTTTGATTATTGGTTTTAGATTGTGATGGAAGCAAATTCCACAAGTCATTATTTTTCCAAACTGAAAATGGAATCATGTGGTCAACATCATAACTGGCAATTGCTTTTCCAGTCCAAACGCAAAACACTTTTCCTTCTTTCTTCAAAATAGATTTGTAAATCTGTTTTGATTCTGCAACATCCCTTTCTGTAATTGGGCTTTTCAAAACTTCACTCACAACTTTTTCAATTGACAAATTTTGCCTTGAAGCATTAACAGAAAATTCAGACCACTTAAAAAGAATTGAATCTTGTCCGCTGATAAAACTTCCTAAAATTTTAAACGCTTCGTAATATTCAAACGGAATAGAAAACGAACCCGAAGTGTTTATCAAAAATTCTAAGTCAATTTCAGTTGTGTTTCCTTTGGCTTTGCCAGATTCAAATTGAAAGATAGAATAGTAATCGTTGCTGATAGAACGACCAATATATTTCATTGGCATTGCCGTAATCGTTCCTTTTAATTTTTTTGCTAACGCAAAAAAATCTGCTTGCAGATTTTTAGGAACTCCTTTGTTCTTTAAATCATTGTAGAAAGCCGAAAAACCGCCAATGGTTTTATATTCAGTAATAATTTTCTTTAGCTGAATTTCGAAAGCAAGATTTGTTTCTCCATTGATTTGAGGAATGTTCGTTGAACATTCCAAAATCGGATAGTAATACAACATCCATTTCTCAATCAACAAACCAGTTGGAAAATGAACTCTATCTTTTGAAATGGTGATGAATGGAGAATTGTCTTGAATGATGTCAATTACTCCCCGTAAGAGAGCAAACTTGTAAGTTGTGGTCTTACTATCTCTCTCAATGATTTTACTGATATTTTGGAATACATCATTGTTCATTGTTGCATTTGTTGTTTCTATCTTCTGATTGTATTTGCTACATCACCAGAATCTCTTTCAATAAAATTTTTCTTTGCAAGTATCACACATAAAATATTTCAATTCTCCATACCAATCTGTTTTCAATTCAAATAAAAACTTCATTGAAGTATTACAACTTGTACAATTGCATTTTGGAATCGGAATCAATTTAGTTTCTGTAATCATGATTGGAGAATTAAGCCGCAATAGGGATAGTAGCGAAAATCCTTTTTGCAGCGTTGGCATTTTTCTTTTTTCTTTTTTGTCAATATATAGCAACTTGTCTGCTGTGTCTGTCTTTTTACACTTGGCGGTAACGATTCCCTATAAGAAACTAATTCTGTATGAGAAACTCTGTTTCCCATACATTCGCCTTAGGTTGGTACTTCAATATGTTTATCTTATTTAATTTCAAGACTTTATTGAAATATTGAATTTTAAGGTTGTTTTCATACAGAACTCTTAATTTTATTCGAAAGGAAATTGTTTGTATTAGTTATATTTACTTCACAAAGTTATGTGTTTATTTTTATAATAACAACCTTTTTCTTTAAATATTTAATCACCCCACTCTCACAATTTTTCCACTTCCGGCATATTTCACCGGTTCTGTAATGTCGCCATAGCCTTTTTTGCCAAATTCAATGCCTATGCACAGCAGCAAAGTTACATCGTCGGGTATTGGATTTTCAATAAGCGGATACTGTAACCTGATATGCATCGCAGCCTGAGTGCCCATCGTAGGCAGCCAGTCACTTTCGTAAATACCTTCTTCCCTGTCGCAATAGTTATAGTAGGCATGTTCATAATTCTTCTCATTTTCAGGTACTGTCATATCGCACACACCACTCAGGTTAGCCACCATCCGGTAGTATGGCAATTTGCGGAAATTGTAAAGGTATAAATCTGTATTTACAGCCGGAATATCAATAAGAGCTTCGCCTGTCACCCTGTCCAATGTCGTTTCGATAGGCACACGCAGCACACTTTCCAGTACCTGTTTGCGGCTAAACGTAAAACCCACCAGCATTTCTTTGTGTCGTGACAGGTAAACAGCGCGTTTGCCGTGTTCACTTTCAGTATCCAGTTTTTGTATCTGTTTGCAAATAGCATTCAACGCACCGGTTACCGGGTAATCCTCCATGCGGTTCATGTTCATAAACGACATGCGTATCTGGCTTCCCATTTTGGTGCAGCCTGCCCACTCGCTGTTGTTGCGCCTTACCTTTTCAAATTGGGGTTTGGTTTTAATCTGTCGTTTACTTGGTCCGCCTTTCATTCGGATAATAACTTCGTCGTGACCCTGCATGGTGTACATACTTACATTTGCCATTGAACCGGTCATTTGCATTATATTTTTCATTCGTGCCATAAATTCTAGTCTTTAGTTGGTAGATAATAGTTGGTAGTTTACAGAGTGTTTCTTCGTGTTTGGTTCTGAATTGATTCGGAGTTGATTCGTATCATATTCTAAGTACAAAGATAAATCATTTTTTTATAATCCTGAATTATTATTATGATATTTCTACATATTAATAATGAGAAATAAAGTAGGAATAAATAAGTGATATCTATAGAATATACTTAGGAATACTAAGAAGATGCACCGAATCTGCTCCCTTAGTGGTATGAAGGAAAGGCTATAGTGTATAATGTTTAAAAATAAAAATGTCCAACCTACCAGAGTAAGTCGGACATTTCTAAATAAATGGCCTCAAAAAAACCTAGTTAGAATTAATTCCCAACGGTATCAGCCACCGGAGATGGAGGAGTTTGTTGAAATTGTCTTCCCCACTATCTTTTCTTCCCAAAACACCCACATAATAAATATTATTCCGTAAAACAGATATTTGAAAAAATAAAAATGTAAAAAATCGAACCAATCAGGATGATTTTCAACAGAGGCTGCTATCATGGTAATTCTGAAAATATTGAAGAGATAAACAACCCCTAAACCCAGGGGAATGTACCACAGTTTCTTGAGCCAGGGTCCTCGATAAAAAGCAATGATGCAGAAGAAAATATAAGCTTGTTTTAGTCCGGTGCAAGCCCAGATTATCACAACGGAATTTCCATTCGGATGTCGGAGGACATTATTTGTGTCCAACACGACTTTAGAACCGAAAAAATGCAAAATGGCTTCTGACACATGAGCAACATGGTGAGCCATCCAAATAAAAGGTGCTGAAATATCCAGTCCCCAAAAAGTAACCATAGAATCAATGCTATTCGACTCATCACCCAATACAGTGTATTTCCAAAAGAAATTGGATAACATTAATATCACGGCAAATAACAGAACGCCTCTGTAAGGTTCCAGTTTTTCGGGTAATTTCATAGTAGTTAATTAGTTAATTAGTTAATTGGTGATTAGATAATTTATACTACAAACTATTAACAACCAACTAATCAGAATTTATTGGAAACACGCGCAAAGGGAACTACTTCGATAGAGCAAAAATCGTTATGTTGATATTTAAAATAACCGGTAATGGCAATCATGGCAGCATTGTCAGTGGTGAATGCAAAAGGTGGAATATACACTTCCCAGCCGTATTTTGCACCATGATCGTGAAATGCCTGACGCAGTGCCGAATTTGCCGAAACTCCACCGGCAACAGCCACCTGACTAATGTTTAAATCTTTGGCAGCTTTGCGAAGTTTGTTCATTAAGACTTCCACCACCGTTGCCTGAATGGAAGCGCAAAGATCATTCAGGTTTTCTTCAACGAAATTGGAATTTTCCTTTATTTTATCACGTAATAAATACAAAAACGACGTTTTCAGTCCACTGAAACTGTAATTGTAACCTGGAATTTGTGGCTTGTTGAAGGCGAAAGCTTTGGGATTTCCTTCTTTTGCTAACCGGTCGATATATGGTCCGCCCGGGTAAGGTAATCCCATGACTTTGGCGCATTTATCAAAAGCTTCACCGGCAGCATCGTCGATGGTTTGTCCAATTACTTCCATATCGTCATACGCTTTTACCAACACAATTTGCGAATTTCCACCCGAAACGAGCAAACATAAATAAGGAAATTTGGGACGACGTTCATCGGGTTTTCCTTCGCTTATAAAATGTGCGAGCACATGTGCCTGTAAATGGTTTACATCCACCAACGGAATGTTCAGTGCCTGTGCAAATCCTTTGGCAAAGGATGTTCCTACCAACAGCGAACCCAACAAACCCGGACCACGTGTAAAAGCGATAGCATTCAGCTCAGATTTGTCAACTCCTGCACATTTCAACGCTTCGTGAACAACCGGAATGATATTGAGTAGATGAGCACGTGAAGCCAGTTCAGGAACGACGCCTCCAAAACTCGTGTGAACTGCCTGACCGGCAATGATATTGGAAAGCATTACACCATCCCTAATTACAGATGCAGAAGTATCGTCACAAGACGATTCGATACCTAATATTGTTGTTGAATTCATTCTTGAGATTGGAAATAGAGATTTTTCACACATTATGTTTCAAAAGTAAAACGCAACTTTTTAAGGACATGACAATTGTAATTTGTAAACATGCATGCCGCAGGCAAGTTTTTTTATTTTTATTTGCCTTGATATAGGGGTTTGCTTGTGTAATTCACAAATTATTCTTTACTTTTGCGAAACAAATTTCAAAGGTATAAAAAAAACACTTAAAATAGGAGGTTTTAGTATTGCGGGAATTATTTTATTTCTCGTAATATTGTTTATGTTGTTACAGAACAGCATGATACAAAATTATATCTCAAAAGTTGTTATCACTGAACTTTCTAATAGACTTCACTCAAAAGTAAGTGTCGGAAAAATTGAATATAAACTTTTTGATGACATTACCATTCACGATTTATATGTCGAAGATTTGCAAAAAGACACACTATTATTTGTAAATCAGGCTGATGCACACTTCAAATTCTGGGAATTCTTCCAAGGGATAATAATTTTTACGTCTGTTGATGTAAATCAACTTTACGGAAATCTGATAATTGATAAAACAGGTCATTCCAACCTCGATTTTGTGATCGAAGCATTCAAGACGCCTCAAACAAAAGATTCTACGCAAATAGTTTACCGGATGAATCATTTCAAACTGAAAAACTCCCGGTTTTCGTTTACCAATTTGAAAGAATTTAAAAGTCTGCCTGACGGTATTTTTAATGGCAATAAGCTGAAATTCAAAAAAATAAATGCAGATATTTCGCTTGATATTTTTAAAAAAGACAGTATAAATGCCAGTGTATTAAGTTTAAATGCAGAAGAACAAACTGGTTTGGTGTTGATCGATTTGAAAACACAGATTATTGGCTCGGCAAAAGGTGTGAAGATTCCTTCTATCGAATTGAAAATGCCTGATTCACAGCTACATTTAGAAGATATTCAATTGAAATACGATAGTATAGAAGATTTGCAGCATTTTTTAACCAAGGTAAGATGGAACGCTCCAATCGCTTTATCTACTATTGCTTTTTCCGATCTGAAAGCTTTTGTCCCGGAGTTTAAAAATGTAAAAGGGATTGCCACACTTAAAGGTCTGATTACCGGTCGTATATCCAGTCTTCGTTTTCAAAAGATGGAAATTAAATATGGCAATTCGTTTTTGTTGAATGCTGATTTGGATGTAAATGGTCTTCCCGATTTGAGAGGTGTTTTTATTTACGGTCAAATTAAAGATTTGCATTTTGAAAAGGGTGATATTCAGGACTTTATTTCGGATATTTCAAGAAAACCGTTTTTACTCCCAAATGAGTTAAATCAATTAGGATTAATTCGTTACAAAGGAAATATCACCGGATTTTTAAATAATCTGGTTCTTTTTGGAAACCTGAATACGAATGTTGGAAGCGTTTCAACCGATATATCATTGAAGTTTAAGAATAAGTTGAAGGATCTTGCATACAATGGAACCATTAAATCGGATAATCTTCAGTTAGGAAAATTGCTTAGCAACAAACAATTAGGCAAAGCATCGTTTAGTTTTAATACGATAGGATCAAAAAAAGAAAATGCTCCGCTTCAAGGGACCATTCTTGCACAAGTTCCTGAATTTCAATTTAATAATTATACATATCGTGATGTTAAGTTCGGAGGGAAATACGATGGCAAAGGATTTGATGGAACAATCGATTTACAGGATCAAAACATTGATGCACATTTTGTTGGTAAAATTGATTTAACTCAGAAATTACCGATTTTTGATTTTAATCTGAATATGTATACACTCAATTTGAATGCTTTAAAACTGACGAATAAATATCCCGGTGCCACTCTTTCATTTAATGCGAAAACCAATATAGTTGGCAATTCGCTCGATAATATAAATGGATTTCTTCGGTTCGATAGTATTGAATTCAAAAATCAAAACAAAACTTTGAATGTTGATAAAATCCTGTTTGTTTCCCGGATTGAGCCCGGACTTAGTCATATCAGCATCAGTTCGGATTATATAAACGGTTCGTTAAGCGGGGCTTTTAAATACAGCACGCTTGGACAAACTATCGATAAAATACTTCAAAATTATTTGCCAACTCTTGCAACTACAAATAAAAACGCGTCTGATAAAACGCCCAATCATATCGATATTGACCTTAAAATAGAGAATACCGGTGAGATTTCCGATGTGTTGGTATTACCTTATACCATTGAAGGTGCGTCCTTTATAAAAGGATTTATTGATGAAAAAACAAACAGGATTGATATTTCAGGGAATGTTCCCATGTTTAAATCGAACAAACAGCAGATTGAAAACATTGCCTTTCACCTTGAAAATCCAAACCAACAATTGCAACTCAACACCAGAGCACTTTTGCAGACCAAAGATGAAGTGTTGAATGTTTTCTTAAAAGCTACTGCTGCTAAGGATACAATCAGTACGCAATTAGGTTGGCAGAATACAAATCAAATAACAAATTCCGGTGATATTGAGGCAATTGCAAAGTTTCGAAAAGAAAACGGCAATGTTGCGGCACAATTAAATATCCTTCCATCACAAGTAATTATTTCCGATTCTACCTGGAATATTCATCCATGCCAAATTGACTTTAATCCTGACAGCACAATTAATGTCCACAATTTTAGTTTCGAAAATCATAAGCAATTTGTGCATATTAATGGAATTGCCTCTAAAAATCAGAACGATGGAATTTTAGTAACAATGAATGAACTGGATTTGGACTTTATAATGGGCTTACTAAAGTTGAAAGGTATCAGCATTGGAGGCATTGCCACCGGAAATGCAAGATTGTTAAGTGCGCTTTATCAACCTGTTTTTGAAGCAAATATTAAAGTTAAAGATTTTAATCTCAATCGTAAGTTACTCGGTGATGCCACTGTTTTCTCGAATTGGGATAAACAAAATAGCCAATTACTGGCTCATGGATTTTTAGTAAACGATAAAAATGATACTATTGTCAAGGCAACCGGTGTTTATACTCCGAGCACTGATACCCTTGATGTCAGATATGATGCCCATAACTTTAGTATTGAATTTTTAACTCCGTACATTGAAACGGTAGTTCAAAATGTAAAAGGACTGGCATCGGGTAAAATACGCATGTTTGGTCCATTAAAACATGGCGCGAGTTTCGAAGGAGATGCCTTTGTTAGTAAAGGTCAGGCTACCGTAAAAGTTCTGAGAACTACATATTATCTTGATGATTCGGTTCATTTAACAAAAAAAACAATTGAATTCAGAAATATAAAAGTGTATGATCAGGAGCGAAATCCGGCAAGTGTGAATGCTGTATTGACTCATAATGGATTATTTCAGCACATGAAATTTGATGTTAATATGTACGGTCAAAATATTATGGCATTAAATACCCAAGCCGAAGATAATGATTATTTCTTTGGAAAAGCTTATGCAAATGGAACAGTACATATTTTTGGTGACGAAAAAGAAGTTAACATTATGGTAAATGCAGTTTCACAACCCAAAACAAAATGTTATATTCAAATGGGTGGTGCATCAAAAGCGTCAGATAATAGTTTTATAAATTTTGTTAATAAACGGAGTTATTCCCGAAAGGATTCAGCCTTACATAGCAAGTCTGTTACCAGTGATGTGAATGTGAGGGTAAATCTGCAAATTGAAGTTACCCCCAATGCCGAAATGGAGTTGATTATTGATCCTAAAGGAGGCGATATGCTTACAGGGAAAGGAAATGGTAATTTGCGTGTAGAATTTGACACCTACTCCGACATTAAACTATATGGAACGTACACCATTAATTCCGGATATTATTTGTTCACGCTTCAGAATCTGATTCGCAAAGAGTTTAAAATTGATCAGGGTAGCACGATTTCCTGGACAGGTAACCCGTATAGTGCTCAAGGGAACATCAGGGCATTGTACCCACTTACCGCATCGCTTAAAGATTTGATTGATGTAAATCAGCTTGGTACAATGCGCACTAGCGTTCCTGTAAATTGCGTTTTGAAACTGACGGACAACATTATGAAGCCAACCATAAAATTCGACATTGAATTACCTCAAAGCGATGAAGGAGTTAAACAATTGGTTCGAAATAAAATTAATACCGATGAAATGATGAATCGACAAATTCTTTATTTATTGGTTTTCAATAAATTTTATTCACCGGATAATACGCAGGCGGCAAATTCAACCAATTTTGGAACAAGTGAAGGCTTTTCATTACTGGCTTCTACTGCCAGTGCTCAGTTAAATAACTGGTTTTCGCAATTGACCAAATCAAATAACTTGTCGGTTGGTGTTGATTTACGTACAAATGATTTTCAAAGTACCGATTATCAGGCTCAGATACTTTATCAACCGAATAATCGATGGATTATAAATGGAAATATCGGTTACCGGAATGATATTTTGGCATCCACCAATGCCAATCGGTATATAAGTGATGTTGATATTCAATATTTGTTGACAGAATCAGGGAAGTTGCGATTTAAAGCCTATAATCATACAATCGACCGTTATCAACTTCGTACAGCCACACAAACTCAAGGATTGGGATTTATTTATAAAGAAGATTTTAATAGTGTAGGTGAGCTTTTCAGCTATTACTGGAACCTGTTAGTGGGGAATAAAAACAAGAAAACAAATGAAGAAAATCCATCTACACAAAAATAATTGGCTGATTTGTATCAGTTTGATGTTGTTTTGTCAGAATATATATTCGCAAAAAGTGGAAGACTTATATGTGAAAATGCCTGATATTTTAAATCCTACTTTAAGCAAACAAAATAGATTGGAATTGCTGGAATATCACAAAGCTCATCAAAGTGACAGTGTTGCCAATCGGTTTGGAAATCAGGCACATTTAATAATTATGGACACCTTGAATCTGCAGATTGTTGTCAAAAATACGCTAAGTTCAACTTTCGAAATGAAAATAATGACATTAGAGGATAGTACAATTGTCATTGGCATAATTCGTACCGTTTGTGCGCCCGTTTGCCAGTCTTCCATTGAATTTTACGATACTGCATGGAATAAAGTTCCACTACAATTCAGCATGCCAAAAGCAATTGACTGGATAAATCCAAAAAACATGGAAATTGAAAAAAATGATTCCCGATGGATGAAAAATTTGTTAGAGATAAGTTTTATTTCACTTACATTTTCTATTCAAAATCAAACACTTATTGCAAGAAATAACACACTTGAATTCTTGAATGAAGCGGAAAGAAAATTAATTCAACCCTATTTGGTCGATAAAACCATTTCTTATGAATTGGTAGATCGAAAGTGGGTTCGGAAGCCATAAAAAAGCCCCGGGCTATATATATACTCGGGGCTTTTTTATGGCTTTGAAATCCAGTTTATTTTTTACCTTCCATGCGTTTAGCATAACGGTTCATAAATTTGTCAACACGTCCGGCAGTATCCACCAATTTCGATTTACCGGTGTAGAATGGATGTGATGAACTTGAAATTTCCATTTTAACCACAGGGTAAGTTACGCCTTCAATTTCAATGGTTTCCTTCGTGTTTACGGTTGAACGTGAAATAAAAGTGTCGCCGTTCGACATGTCTTTAAATGCTACCGGACGATAATTTTCCGGATGAATTCCGCTTTTCATATCTGTATGTTTTAATTTATTTTTTCTTACTTCTTGTTAGGGCTTGCAAAAGTACTAATTTTCATCTAATTATCAAACAATTTCTTTGATTTTTATTTTTTGGACAAAATAAATGAATTTTACAAACTTTTTTTTGTTCTCAAGTGACTGTATTTCAGATTTGTAATTTAGAATTATTAAAATATCATTTTGACCCTAAATACAAAAGCAACATCCCGATTAGTACACCAATTAAGTCAATAATTTTCAATTTAATATTTTTATCGTGCAACACGATGGCTCCATAGAAAAATGGTACAATCACACCTGAACGACGAATGGTTGAAACAACTGAAATCATGGAATCAGGCAATGACAGTGCATAAAAATAAACAAAGTCGGCTGTTACCAAAAACAATGAAATAAATGCAATAGCCCATTTAAACCGGAACGGAGTTGTTTTTTTTCGGGTAGGAGCCCATAAAAACAGGGTGATGATACCCATAATAACTGCCTGATAAAAAGTATAATAAACCTGTACAGACATAGCATCGTATCTGTTCATCAGGTATTTGTCGTACAAACCGCTGAGGGCTCCGGTGAGTGTAGCCAACACGATAAACCAAAACCATTTATTGGTACGGAGTGAAATTCCTTCTTTTTTTCCAACCGACGAAAACATAAAGAAGGAAATCAACGTGATGCCTACTCCGGCAGCCTGATAAACGTTTAATTTCTCGCCGAAAATCAACATAGCACCTACAACAGTCCACATTGGTTGGGTAGCTTTTATGGGCGAGGCAAGCGAAAGCGGTAAATGTTTCAAGGCAAAATAAGCAAAAAGCCATGATATTAAAACAATTATTGCTTTTAAAATGAATAATAAATGAGTATGAAAATCCACTTGAGGAACAAAGAAAATGGATCCTTTTAATACCTCCGGAAAAAAATCTGAGATCAATAAAAATGGAGCAAGAATAAGGCAAGAAAATAATATCGAAACTAAGATGACAGGAATAACGGCATTTTTCTCTAAAGAAACCTTTTTAAAAACTTCGTACGAACCTAATAGAATTGCAGAAATGAAAGCAAGAATTAACCACATAAACAATTAATAATTCAGATTTAATAATTAACAATTAAAGATTTATCAAATAAAAATGTCATTTGGATATTGAATGTCAACTAAGTATAAACCATGTGCAGGAACAGAAGCGCCGGCTTTACACCGGTTTCTTGCTTCGATAACGGTTCTTAACTCATCGACAGTCATTTTATGACGACCAACCTCGAACAACGTACCCACGATGGCACGAACCATATTGCGTAAAAAACGGTCGGCTTGAATAGTGAAGACGCATTCGTCGTCGTGCTGGGTCCATTCGGCATGAGTAATAACACAATTGTTCGTTTTGGCGTCTGTGTGAAGCTTACTGAAACTGGTAAAATCGCGATATTCTTTCAATGTATTTGCAGCAGCATTCATGGAGTCAAAATCAAGTTGACTGCTTACACGGGCTGCAAGTTCGTTTCTAAAAACATTTTTCCCCGTTACCACATGATATTCATATCGGCGTGAAATAGCATCGAAGCGTGCATGTGCATTGGGCTGAACTTCAACGATTTTGAAAACGGCAATATCGTTAGGCAAAAAACTGTTGAGTTTGGCTTCCAAATCAAATTCGGAAAGTAATTCCTTTTCAAGATCGAAATGAGCTACCATTAATTTGGCATGCACACCGGTATCGGTTCTTCCGGCACCCACAATTTCCAATTCAGTTCGCAAAATGGTAGATAAAGCCTGCGTCAGCACTTCTTGTACCGAAATACCGTTTGGCTGAATTTGCCAACCATGATAAGCTGTGCCTTTATACGAAAAGTATATGAAGTAGCGTTTTTTCACGCTGCAAAGATACGAGTTAATTGACAGTTGACAATTGACAATTTAGGAATATTTGCAACAAAAAAGCAGGGCAACTAATAGTAGCTCTGCTTCTTATTTTAGTCTGTAACTTCTGTATCTTTGTTTATCTACAGGAATTTATTGAAACAGTTTCTCTATTTTATCGGCGTAATGTTCTTCAATTGCATTGCGTTTAATCTTGAGTGTTGGAGAGAGAAAACCATCTGCAGCAGTCCATTCGTCTGGAACAAGTTGATAGCGTTTGATTTGCTCAAAATCGCCAAAGAACTGATTATAATGTTTTACTTCTTCTTTAAAACGTCTTATAATATGCTCATTTTCTATCATTTCCAAATTTGATGTATATTTAATTTTGTGTATTGCACACCATGATTTCAGATATACAAAATCGGGTGATAAAAGTGCCGCAGCAAATTTTTTGTTTTCACCTAATACAATCATATTTTCGATAAATGGTGATTCAGTAAATTTTGACTCAATGGCTTGTGGATTTACATATTTCCCGAATGAAGTTTTGAAAATGCTTTTCAAACGTCCGGTAATGATTAATTGCCCTTCGGGAGTGAATTTGCCTGTATCGCCGGTGTGGAACCAACCGTCAGTATCAATTACTTGTGCTGTCAGTTCAGGATCTTTGTAATAACCCAACATAACATTGTGACCACGGCAAATAATTTCATCGCGCTCGCCTAATTTTACTTCTACTCCTTGAAGTGGTAATCCTACTGTTCCAAATTGTCTTCCGTGTTTAACGCGTTGATGTACACATATTACCGGGGAAGTTTCACTTAATCCATATCCTTCGAAAACGGGCATCCCGATAGCTGAGAAGAACGATGCAATATGCGGTTGAATAGCAGAACCACCCGAAACAACTATGTCGAAGTTACCACCTATTGCTGCTCTCCATTTTGAATAGATGAGTTTTTCAGCCAATTTATGTTTCAATTTATAAGACTTGCTCATGCCTTCCAATTGGTATTTTGTAGCTAAATTGAATGCCCAGTAATAAATCATTTTGCTCACAAATGGTAATTTTTTGCCGGAAAGATAAAGTTTGTCGTATATTTTCTCGAGTAACCGTGGAACACACGACATCATGGTAGGGTTTATTTCTTTTATGTTTTCGGCTATAGTGGCCAAACTTTCGGCATAATAAACCGACATACCCAAATATTGATACAAATACACCAACATTCGTTCATAAGCATGACAAAGCGGCAAAAAACTCAAGGCTTTATTGTTCCATTTTGAGGGTATAATAGATAAATGTTTGACGTTTTCGAGGATATTACTATGCGAAAGCATTACACCTTTCTGATTTCCGGTTGTTCCCGAAGTGTAAATAATAGTTGCCATGTCGTTGGGTTTGACTGCTGCTTTCAGTTTGGCGAGTTTTTCGGGTTGAGGATTATTTTTACCGGTTTCAATCAATTGGTCGAGATACTGGTAATCGTTTTCTTGATTAACAAAAGTAAAAATATGTTTTAATGTTTTGGTTTCCAGAAAAATAGGCTTGAGTTTGTTTCCTAATTCTTTTCCTTCGATAAAAATCATTTTCATTTCAGCATGATTCAATATATGTCGATAATCGTCCTGGCTAATGGTAGGATAAATAGGAACGGAAATAGCACCGATTTGCATGGCTGCAAAGTCGAGCATATTCCATTCAGGACGATTGCCACTAACTATACCCACTTTGTCACCGGGTTTAATGCCCAATTTCAACATGCCATAACTCATGTTGTTTGTTAGTTCAACATATTCCTGAATGCTGAATTTTCGCCATGCACCATCGCGCTTGCAAGCCAGAGCGGCATCTTGATTCGGATATTTTTCTAAATAATTATCCAGTAAATCAAATAATCGTGTTACTTCCATAATATTTTTATTTACAATTTACAATTGAAAGCAAGAAATGAAAACAGAATTTAATGATATAAAAACTCTTCAAACCAAACATTGAACACAAGACAAGGAACAATCAAACCTATTGAAAAACGACTGTTCTATTTTTATATGCCAATATTTTACGTTCAATATGCTTTTCTACTGCATGCGAAAGCACAATTTTTTCCAAATCGCGCCCTTTTTTTATCAATTCCTCCACGGTATCTTTGTGTGAAATATGCGTTACATCCTGGTCGATAATCGGTCCCGCATCCAAATCGCTTGTTACATAGTGACTGGTAGCACCAATCACTTTTACGCCACGTTCATGTGCTGCATGATAGGGTTTTGCACCGGCAAAAGCAGGTAAGAATGAATGGTGAATATTGATAATGCGATCGGGATAATGTTCAATGAAATCGGGTGAAAGTACTTGCATGTACCGTGCTAAAACGCAAAAAGTAACTCCATGTTTTTTAAGCAGAGACAGTTGTTTGGCTTCTTGTTCAACCTTGTTTTCGTTGGTAATGGGAAATACATGATATTCAATACCAAAACGCCTGGCTACACTTTCCATATCGGGATGGTTGCTAATAATCAGCGGAATCTCCACGTGCCATTCGTCAGAAGCATAACGAGCCAATAGATCATACAGACAGTGCGACATTTTAGAAACAAAAATAGCCATGCGAGGTTTAGTATCCGAAAAGTAAAGTCTGAAAACCATACTAAAGCGACCTGCAATCAACGTCTCAAAATAATCCTCTATCTTTTCTTTGGGAATCTGAAACATATCGAGTTCCCATTTTACGCGCATAAAGAAAACTTTTTCTTCGCGGTTCACATATTGATCCAAATACAGGATATTTCCTTTATGTTCATTGATAAATTCAGTAACTACTGCCAAAATACCGGGTCTATCTGGACAGTGAATTAAAAGAACTGCCGTATTATCATTTCCCTTCATTCTAATTTCATTTTTAAAGTAAGCAGATTGCAAAGATAACATTTTTATCGAAGAACGATATTTTTATCATCAATTTGGATATTAAATAAGGGCAAATTGCAAAAATGACAGAAAAGGTAAAACGAAAAAAACAACTCATTGCTGAATTGCTTTTTTGCGGTCCGGACGGGACTCGAACCCGCGACCTCCGCCGTGACAGGGCGGCATTCTAACCAACTGAACTACCGAACCGGGTTTTTATTGGGGCATTGTTTTTTAATGCGGTGCAAAGATAAGGCAAATTTTCATTTCTACAATAGCTTTGAGTTTTTTGTTTGATTTAAAATGAAATATTCTTGCTTAATGAACCGGTTCGAGTCACTTGCCGGTGCCGCAGGTAGAAAATACTAAATCCTAACATTTAAGGGCTTAACGGTTTTGTTTATATGTTTATGCCGACAACAGTACGACCTATATATAAACGTAACCTTAGTTTTTAAACTCACCCTAATTACTTAATTTTTTAAGTTTATTGATGGTTGTTGCCAGCTAAATGGCAATTTTTTGTTAAGCATTAACTTAGCTTGTCCGGTCAACCATAAATAATGATCTGTATCTAACTCGTTATCAATGGTTACAAACTTACTTTCTCCTATAGGTGCTTCGTGAACACATTTAAATATAGCAGTTGCTTCGTCTATTTCGTCAAACATTGCAACATAAATCATTTCTGCACCACTTTGAATTGCACCGGCTAATTGTTTCCAATAAAAATTACCTTTATTGCGCGGGATTTGGTTTATTTTAGATCCTATTTTCATGTTATACCAGCTAAAACCCGGAAATACGGTGGGTACATAATCTACCCCATGTTTTTTGCACCACATAACATCTTCTTCAATATGAGGAAGAAAAGTATCATATCTTTCTTCATCGAATCTTCCAACAAACCAAGGATGTAGTATATCGATATTTTGTAGTAAGGTATGTAATTGGGAATCACTTTCGGTATCATTTGTAAGTGTTCGCCAATATGTAGGAACACCCAATAATACAGAATTTTTATTATCCTTCAAAGAATTGACAATTTTATTAGCAGCATCCAGCCCATATTTACGTTTATCATTAAATCCCACTCCCCAAACAGCCACCAGTGGCTTCCCATTGTGAAAGAGATAGTTTGAGTATTTGTTTCTATCATTGACCCCGAACTCCTTTACGATTGAATTCCAATCGTCCATCAGTATTGTATAATCATCCGCCTCCATGCCTGACAAATCATACATTACCGCTACAACTCTTTCATATTTTTTTGCTGATGCCAATACAGACTTCAACACTTTGTGCGAATGATTTCTGCCACTTTCAGATTTTAATGTGACAATGAAACGTTGGAGAAACACACCGTCAATGCCGTATTCTTTCATCCATTTGAAATGTAAATCAATTGTTGATTCGTCATAGGAACTAAATACATAAGCAGTTTCTCCATTGGCATAACGGAAATCAGTAGGATACTTATTGGTGTACTCGCGCATATCAGGCCACATATCAATTTTACACATACCCGGTTCAAAAAGTTGTTTCTTTTGATAATGATTCCAACCTCTGTCTGCACCGTCAGTTGGAGTATTAAACCAACCTTGATAACCCGCCATTACAAGTCCCTTGTAAGAATCAAATTTTGTAGCAGAAAATGAGAACAATGGGAGGAATATTAAAATAGTCAGCAAATATCTTCTTGAAGTAACCATAATAAATTTTTTTATGAAATAATTTATTACAAAGATATTAGCGAGGTATAAATAAAAGATTAATTTATTATTAATGTCGCATTAAGATATTGAAATAAAAGAATAAATTATTGTATTTGTACTATGATTTTATTAATTCGTCAAAAGTACGGGAATAATTATCATTTAATATGAGTTTATAATCGCGACAGAAGTTATTATAAAAAGAAAGCGCAGCACTTTTCTTTCCTAGCTTAATTAAAGATTTGCATTTATAAATCAGTGCATCTTCATCGATCGAATCCTGAATTAAAATAGCTTCGGCAACCTGTAACAGCAATTTATGATTCTTGCTTTCATCTGCCTGTTTTGCTAATACAAGTAATGCATCAATTACTGTGGTTGAGAATTCTGCCTTGAAAGAATCAACCCATTCGGTTTGTGTATTGGGTAAAAGCAAACCCTGTGAAGCCATAGAAAGTACCATGGAGAGATCATTCTCACTGAAATTCACATTTTTCTCTTTGATGCGTTGGGCAAAATCCATCAATACAATATAATCGCAAACAAAAGGATGCTGCATATCTGTACACCAATAGGTATTATCATTATTTATATTGAATCCTTCAATTTCCTCCAGTAAAGAATGAAGCTTGTTGATATTCACATTTCGATTGTTTCTTGCACTGGTTTCCGACTTATCAAACCACAAAATTTCATCCAAATTCATTGATGAGATACCTTTATTGTTTTTGTAAGTATACAGTAAAATAAGCAACAATAAATTTTTAATTGTTGGTGTAAACAAGGCTGTTATATCATTCCCATCTTTATTAATTGCCTGAAAACCACCTATAAGCGATATGGATGAAGGTATAATTTGTTTCTTTATAACTAATTGTGAAAAATTTGCAAAGTTCCTTGACGTTTCGGTTGTATGCCCTGTAACTGAATCGGATTGAAATTGAGGTAATCCGCTATCCTTTTTGTTTTTCCTTCGTCTTCTTAGCCACAATGTGAGAATAAAAATATTCAGAACAAATAAGAAAAATAATGAGGCGAAAAACAAGGTGTCCCTGGAAAAACCGGAGCCCGATTTTATATTTGACTGAAGGATTTCAGCCAATGGATAGGTGGGATAATTCAGTTTATAAAAATTGACTTTGTATTTATTTTGCAATGTTCTGTTTAAAGTCACAGCAACAAAATATTGTCTTTCAGATACGAAAAAAAGATCGCAATAAGAACCGGTATCACTAAATTTATAAGGAATGGAATCTGCCAAAAGGATTAGCCCTTCTTTGTTTTTATTTAATTTATATAAATGTATCCAAGTATTAAACCTGTTTCCTGAATATCCTAATGTATACAGATCAGATCCATTTTCATCAACCACCATGGACCGGGACTGAACCATGCCTTTGAGCAATTCCATGCTCCATTTCTTCTCTACCTTAAAATCTTTAAGCGAGATTGAATATAAATCGCAAAAAGTATGGGGAGAGAATTGTTGTTCACCGGTCTTATTACCAAAACCTCCGAATAAAAACATTTCATTCCCTTGTAAAGCAGTTGCGGCTAAATAACGAGGCTGAATATATTTACTCAATGAATAGCGTTTCCATTTTGAAGTAGTTGGATTAAACTTCATTATATCACTATGATAGGTATAGTATCCATAACCGCCGAAACAAATCAAAGAAGAGTCAACGGGTGAAATTAACACGTTATGATGCCAATAACTTGGTTCACGTATATCACCGGCATTTAAAGTCCAGGTATTAGTCTTAAAATTATATTTTGATATATTCGTTTTATCAAAATCATAAGACCACAATTCGTTTGTAAACGGATTATATACCAGTTGATTTGCAAGCGTGTGGTATGGCTTACCTTTTTTGTAAATAAAAGTGTCAACCCGGGCATTCGAGCCTAAATGATGTACATACATTAATGTCTGACCAACTATATATAAGTCTGATTTTACCGGATTAAAAGCAATTAAAGGTTTATCCTTCATTTCCAGCGAATCAAAAAGTTGCCAATGAACATGAGAATCAATTAACCAAAATGGATTATTTACTTTAGCTTTTAAATGAGATATATCATCATAAACAACATTATCTCCATGTTCTCTTAACGTCCAATGAAACAATATTTTATTAGAAAGATTGCTTATAATTATATTACTCACAATTATAGGTGCAGCATCAGTAGTAAAAAAACGTGGATGTTCATTTACACCAAAATAAATTTCAAACTTATCATAAGCTGGTGCTTTATCAGAGAGTATTATTTCACGTTTGATCCCGTTTAATGATATCTCAAATGACTTTTTTTGTGGGATGTAACTCAGCTTAACATGTAACCATTCACCTTTACTGAACCGGGGAACATCTTTTAATAGTATAAGTTGTTTCTTGTCATTTCCACAGACAAACCAAAAAGCATCCTGTCCATTTGAATTACTTGAAAGAATGTCAATATTTGTACTATCATTAGCTACTATACGACAAATATATCCAAAAATTGAATTTTCATTTCGAACATTAAGATCGAATTCCAAATTAAAACCACGGGGTAAATACATGGGTTCTTGTGAACATAAAGAAAGACCGGTTCGTTTGTCTTTAATCTCTTGATGAGAATAAAAATATAATCCGCCAATTGATGAAGGAATTGCATTTATGCAGGATACATCCAAAATCAAAAGTAGGATAAGATATAATTTGATGATTCTAAATAGTTTATAACTAAATAACATAAATTGCATTTAATAATGGAAATATACTCAAGTCACAAAAATAGACAATTTTGTTGACTTGTTATTAATAATAAACATTATTCTGCATGTTTAATACTTTAAATTATATAAAAACTATAAAATTAATTTTCAACTGGTTAAAACACAATAAGAAATTAAAAGTGAGATAGGTTTTTGTAATAAACAAAAACCTATCTCACTAATTAAAAGCATAATGAATCTATGCTTGAATTAATCAAGTATCTTATAATAGATTGATTTTTCAAGATTTGAGAAGCTGATTAAAGAAGTCTTTTTTTGAACGGCTTTGAGATGTCATTTGATTCAAGAAATTACAACTATTCAGTCAAAGCAGAAATATCTACTGTGTCAAAAGGAGTACAACTAAATCCACCAAAATATTTAAACTCAATCCTAGAAGTAGCTTCATCGATATTCAATAAGCCATAACCATGCAAAGTGCATTGTTTATAATAGGTTACAAATGGCTTTTCTGCTGTCAGCATAGCTTTACGATCCTCCAAGGTAGTCGGTTCATAAGTAGGTAAGTTTGCTGCAATAGAAGTACCATACTGAGTTATGACGTTACTTGTTGAAACTTCGTTTCTATTACTAATGACACTTGATGCCATAATCTGAACAATAGGACCCCATTGAGTTGTACGCCGCACGACAGAGTAACGGTGCAGGTGACCAACTAAGGCGATTAATTTATTGGTTGCCATAACCTGTAAGAGTCGTTGCCGACTTACATCATCAGTACTGTACATGTGCCAGCAACGTTCAGTAACGGGAATAACCGGTTGATGAAATATAGCAAATTTATAAGTAGCAGTTGAAGCTTTAGCAGCATTGTCAAGCCATGTAATCGGATCAACATCACTTCGTTCATAATAATCGCAGACAAAAAATTCAATATTCCCTACTTTATAGGAATAATTGGCAGAATTGATAGAATTATTCCCAGTCTGTTTCCGAAACATGGGAATATAATTGTTGTTAAAAGCCAGCTTAGCAGGATCTCCTGAAGTAACGTCATGATTTCCTTTTGCAATAATCCATGGCACTCCAAGACCGGAATTGTCAACGGCACTCATGATGCTTTTAGCCATTTGGTCGGCTTTACTGTCACCGGCCAGCCCTTCGGAAATATCACCGAGTTGAATAACTGATTTGATTTGAGGAGAACTGGTTTTGACAACATTCCCCAAAAGTTTCATAAAGTCATCCCAATTAGTCTTTGTATTGGCAGTATACCCTTCTATCTGGCTTAAATCGGCTGCCTGATATGTATTTACCCATTGGAAGTCATGATCCTCCATTTTATCATAATGTGTATCACCTAATAAGATGAAACTACTTGACTGTGCTCTCATAGCAAAAGGGCACATAAACAGAGCAAAAATTACTATAAAATGATTGATTTTTTTCATTGAACTATTTTTTAATTGTTACAATTTTAAATTTGATAAACTATTGAATAATAAGTTCTGATACCAGTATTGAACCCGTATTAGTGAGTGATTTTACATAATATATTCCCTGTTGCAAATCATTTACCGGCACTACTGCAACGGGAAATAAGATTTTCTTTACCAGCATTCCACTAATAGAAAAAATTGAAAATTCTTTCAAAGAATTAGCATTCGAAAGTGTAATCTGCGAATGAGCCGGATTAGGGTAAATATTTAATTTGTCAACAGAATGGGTAATTACTTTAGTAGCATCCGATCGTACCATCTGGATATTGTTTACATTAACTGTCTGGCTTCCGTTCCTGCAATTATACACAAAACGGACATATTTGGTATCCAGAGGTATGTCTGCTACGATTCTTGCAACACTTGAAGTGATGGGATTACACTTATTAAAGAAACTGACATTATTCCACGTAGAAGCATCGGCAGATGTTTCAATTGTAAACATTCCGGCAAATGTTGTTGCTTCCACCATAGAAATATCAAATGCCAGTTGTTTCATTTGATTGGCAGTTGAAACAATGAAGGATGCCTTTTCGGTTGCAAACTGCACTTGTGATGTAACTGTACCTGAAATGTTATTGGCGATCCAACCGGTTGTTGTTTCATTCCAAGAGTTGGTACCATTTATTGCATCAAATTTAATATCTACATCAGCAGATGTTGACTTTATTTTTTTTACTGTGATATTTGCTTTACGTGTACCCCATGATGATTTAAGGACAACACTTTGTTTTGAAACAATTGAAAAATTGGTGGGCATGGCGGATTCAAGTGTTGTACCAGCCGGAAGTTTAAAATTAAAGCTTACACTTGTCAAATCGGCTTCATTATTCATAATGAAAGTATAATTTAAAGGCAATCCGGACATATCGTTAATCAGTGGAGCAACAAGTTCGCCTAACGCATCAAGTGTGTAGAAGGTTAGTGAATTAATATAATCATGTGCCACCTCCAAATAAGTAGGATCAAGTGGCCCTGTAATATCTTCAATATCTGTTCCTTCAGGTGCTACTGCACCAATTAGAGAGACCCAACGTTGCATCCAACTTTGACTTGCATCGAACAAATCCTTAGCATATAGTTTAAAAGTAACAGACCCGGTAGTAATAATTTTAAGGTTATCTGCATAGTACCATGCAGTTTGATTAACAGTAGTGCCTGTTCCAAACACATACTCTTTGTCGTCAAAAGATACGACACATTTAAAGTTAACCGTGTTTCCTGGATTCGGGTTACTACCACTGCGCTTATGGTTCATACTAAATTTCTTTATATATAATGTTGAACCATTTTGTGGAGTTACAACGAATGTATGATATAAGCCATCATTATAATCAGCACCTCCAAAAGGAAATCCTTTTGAAACAAAAAATCCTGATCCGGATGAAGCAGTTACTCCAACACGAGCATAATCAGAAAAAGCAAGATTCTGAACCTTTACCCTGGCTGCTTTATTTGTGGGATCGCCACCACCATCGGTAAGATTATAGACACCTAAGGTGTCTATTTGAGCACTAAGAGTAGAAAAGATTCCCACTATCATGATTAGAAATATTAGTTTGACTTTTTTCATTGTAGAAATTAATTATTGGTTACCAAATTGTATTACAATGTAAATATAAGGTCTGATTATTAAAAAAGACTTAACAAAAAATTAATTTACACATTTTAGTCAAAAAAAAAAGATATTAAATATTTATTAAGCAATTATTAAGCATGCCGTAATACTTTTGAATAAAAAATGAATTTTCATAGTCAAAATAATATATAAACTTGCGTCGATGAAAAAACTTCTGGTTTTTCTACTCGTCACTTCCACATTAACAGGAAGTAGCTGTCAACAGACTTGTTCAACTCCAAATGAGAAACAGCCCGTGGATTATGTAAATCCATACATAGGGAATATAAGTCATTTATTAGTACCTACTTATCCTACAATTCATCTTCCCAACAGTATGTTGCGCGCTTATCCGGAACGCGCTGACTATACCGGCAATCAACTTTATGGTTTACCGGTAGCTGTTACGAGTCACAGAGGATGTTCTGCCTTTAACCTTAGTATTGCCAATTTAAGTGACAAAGAATCTATCAATACACCAGTAATTTTGTATAGTTATGACAATGAAGTAATTAAACCATATTATTATTCCGTATTTCTTGATGAATTAGGCGCAGAAGTTAAATTTTCACCTTCCCATCAATCAGCAATATATGACATAACGTTATCAAAAAAAGATGGCTTTAAATTATTACTTAATTCTAAAAACGGAGAACTTAAATTTGACGGAAATGCTGTAACAGGTTATCAGCAAATAGATAATTATTCAACGAATATATATATTTATCTTGAAACAAATTTAACCCCAACTAAGAAAAGCGTTTTGGGAGGCAGCGGATTAAATTCAACGGTCGCTTCAGGGAAAAATGCTTGTGTTATTTTAGAATTTGAAGAAAACACACCGCAAATTAAAGTTAGATACGGGATTTCATTTATCAGTACCGAGCAGGCTAAGAAAAACCTTTATCGGGAAATATTTGATTTTAATCTCGAGAAAGTAGCTCAGGATGGCCGATCTTTATGGAATGAAAAGTTGGGAAAAATTAAAGTAACCGGCGATAATGATAATGATAAAACTATTTTCTACACCGCTTTATATCGCACTTATGAGCGTATGATATGCATTTCTGAGGATGGTCAATATTATAGTGCTTCCGATGAAAAAATTCACAAAGACAATGGAAGCCCTTTTTATACTGATGATTGGATTTGGGATACTTATCGTGCTGCTCATCCATTACATGTGATTATTGAACCCAAAATGGAAGTAAATATTATCAATTCCTTTTTACGCATGGCAGAGCAGACACCTAACTTTTGGATGCCGACTTTCCCTGAAGTTACAGGTGATAGTCGACGCATGAATAGTAATCATGGAGTTGCCACTGTAATTGATGCCTACAATAAAGGATTACGTGGATTTGACCTCAAAAAAGCCTATCAAGCATGCAAAGGTGCTATCACCGAAAAAACATTGGCTCCATGGTCAGGTATGAAAGCAGGTAAATTGGATGAATATTACAAGCTCAATGGATACATCCCAGCTCTATGTGAAGGCGAGAAAGAAACCATTGCCGAGGTGCATCATTTTGAACGACGTCAACCTGTGGCTGTAACACTCGGTACTGTTTACGATGAATGGTGTTTGGCGCAAATAGCCAAGCAGTTAAATCTGAAAAAGGATTATGAATACTTCCTCAACCGTAGCCTCAACTACCGCAAAATATTCAATACTGAAACTCGCTTTTTCCACCCCCGCGATGAACAAGGTAATTTTTTAACCCCTTTCAGTTATGAATATTCAGGAGGCATCGGAGCCAGAAATACGTATGGCGAAAACAATGCATGGATTTATCGCTGGGATGTGCCTCATAATATTGCAGACCTTGTAAAACTAATGGGAGGTAGTGAAGCTTTTGTTGGCGAACTTGAACGAATGTACAATAAACCTTTAGGGAAAAGCAAATTTGAATTTTATGCCCAGTTGCCCGACCAAACAGGTAATGTTGGTCAATTCTCCATGGCAAACGAACCAAGTATGCATATACCTTACCTTTACAATTATGCCGGACAACCGTGGCGTACCCAAAAACGAATTCACACCTTAATGAATCAATGGTTTAGAAATGATTTGATGGGTGTTCCAGGTGATGAAGATGGTGGTGGCATGTCGGCATTTGTCGTTTTTTCGATGATTGGATTCTATCCTGTTACGCCAGGATTACCAATCTATGTTATAGGATCACCATTTTTTGAAAACGTAAAAGTTGATCTTGGAAACAACAAAACCTTTGAAATTCAATGTATTAATTACGGTAAAGAAAACAAATACATACAATCGGCAAAACTCAATGGAAAAGATTGGGACAAATCCTGGTTTACCCATGAAGACCTGATGAAAGGTGGAAAACTTGAATTCACCATGGGCAATGTAGCAAATAAGAAATGGGCCAGCTTGCCGGCAACGTTGCCACCATCTTACAATATGGATTGACAATTTTATTGCCCGGCAGATGATTATACAAACAAAATGTACTGTAGTTAATTGAAGATAATTAAGAGCATTATTTAAAATGAAAAAATCAGTCAGTATATTATTAGTTCTCTTTTTCTGTTCGGCACTTTATACTCAAGATAGCATCCGTGTTTCGTTAGCAGAATGGACTTTTGATAATTGGTATGGTGGAGGAGTTTTACCCGCAGGACTATCAACGAGTAAACCTTTATTTGCCGATAGAGGAACATTGATGGCTACTGCAAAAATTGGTACTGAGCAAATGTTTACCGGAGGATCGGTAACTCGTGTGTGGGATGTGCCAACATCAGGCGGGTATGTGCGTTGTTCAAAAAACTGGGCTGCAGGTTCCACAGAACTCTATTTTATGATGTCAGGAATCAGTACGATAGGTTCTTCAACTATTAGTTTAACTTCCAGTCATGCTACCAGTAGTTCCAGTCAGCCCTATTCGTTGAAGGTACAATACAGACTAAGTTCTACGGGAATATGGAAAGATTTATTCGGACCCTTTTCGGTATCCGATGTTACAGAATCGGGAATAAGCAGAAAACAGGTGAATAACGTAAAACTACCAAATGAATGTAATAATGTTTCGTATATTGATATTCGTTGGTTATGTACTACTTTCCCTTCATCTTCATCTACACAATTTCGATTGGATAATATATATCTGTCGGCTAATGCAATAAATCCTGATCCAAATGCTGATAAAACACCCCTTACTGTTGCACAGACATTAAATGAAACTGATTGGGCTGTACCCAGTTGGACATTGTTTTTGACAGCAAGAAAAACAGCAACTGATGCCCCGATAACAACAAATTTAATGGCATTATCAACTGTAATGAATGCAATGTTGTCAAAAGAAATGCCCTATTGTATTAATGTTTCTTTTAATGGTGACCCGACAACAAATATGGGTTTTGCCTGGTACACAAATTCAGGCATAACGGGGGGACAAGTGCAAATTGTAGCGAAAGAAAATGCCACACTAAATGATTTTGCAACTCCATTAATAACAGTAGATGCTACAACCACTAATTTGTCTAATGTAAATTATATAGTGGCGGCAAATGATCCTACTTTTACGGCTGACCTACCGGTAAACACTAAACGTAGTTATGTATCGAATAAAAAGTTGGCGACGGGATTAGCTCCAAATACAACTTATTCATATCGTATAGGGAAAGCAGGCGCCTGGAGTTCCATTCGCAGTTTCCGAACGGCAAAAAACTCAAAGGATGAATTTTCTTTTATCTATATTACAGATACACAAGCTAACTCAAACGACAATTTTGATTGTTCCGCTAATGCTTTAACAGAGGCATATGCTAATGCTGTCAACCCGTTATTTGTACTAATGACCGGTGATTTAGCAGAATCACAAGGTTCTTCAAACAGTGAATGGGAATACGAACAATTTTTTGAACGCATGCAAAATGTCTGGAGCAAAATCCCTGTTTGTGCAACAATTGGTAACCACGATGCCAGTTCAAGTAATAATTTTTATAATCACTTCAATAATAATATATCGTACAACCAAACTGCTACCGTCAAATCAACCATGGATGGAACTGTTTATTCATTTGTAGCAGGAGATGCATTATTCATGGTTGTAAATCATGAAGATGTAAGTAAAACAGGTTATTTGGCATCGTTGGGAAACTGGATGACAGAACAGGTAAATGCGAATCTAAATGTTCACTGGCGTATTGTTTGTGTACATTCAGGATTGTTTTCGGGAGGTAGCCATCAAACCGATGCGTCTAATTTAACACTACGAAATGCTTTATTGCCTTACTACAAAAGTTTGAAAATAGACCTGGCATTACACGGACACGACCATGTTTATAATGCAATTGGTACTGTTGATAATCTCACAAAAACAGTTGTATCAGGAGCTATACAAAAAGTAGGATCTGCTCCGGTGGTAGTTCAATCGAATATGAATGGAAAAACAGGTGGAACTTTTGATGTAACTAATGGAACTTTCTATTTTAGTAACAATTCGGCATCACGAAAGAAATATGCCCCTACATCACAATCATCTATGAATTCTGATGCATCTATAACGGGAGTAACAAATTATTGGAATTTATTTACCGGTCGATTCGGACAAACGGGTGAGCCTACATTCAGCAATATTCGTGTAGCTACCGATACAATATTTATTTCGACTTATGCTATAAATACGAATGGAAATACCTACTTATTTGACCAAATAAAAGTAACAAAGGAACTTTCCACCGGAGTTAATCAAGGATTAAAAGAACAAGTACGAATAGTAGTAGATAGTGACAAAAATCAGATCAAAGTATTCGGAGTAGAAGCACATCGCATTGACTTGTACAATATTAAAGGTCAATTGGTTGCCATAAAGAAAAACTCAAATTATTTATCAACAAATTCATTGAATAATGGAGTTTATTTAGTTCGCGTTTATGATCATGAGAGTGTTTATAATAAAAAAATACGCATATAATTCCTTAGGTTAAATTATGAATTCGAGAATTATAATTTTTTTAGTTGTAAGTTTTATTAATACAATAGCTTTTGGTAGTACTAAACACGGTGCAACTTCGTCTCATACTACCATAAATGGGAAAATTCTGTGTGGTTACCAGGGATGGTTTGCAACTCCAACTGATGGCGCAAGCCAAAGCTTGAAGCATTATTCTATAAATACACCACGATTTGGGCAGGCGTTTGAACCTGGTGCTTGCAGTATTGATATGTGGGCAGATATGCGCGAATACGAACCGGGTGAAAAATTCACTACTGCTTTTACAAACCCTGATGGAACAAAAGCAACCGTTTTTTCTTCGTATAAACAAAAAACCTCTATCTTGCATTTTCGTTGGATGGAAGAATATTGTATTGATGGTGTTATTTTACAGCGTTTTGTGACGAATATTCGCAGTAGCGGTTCGTTACGTAATTTTAACGATACGGTCATGCTACACACTTTGAAAGCTGCAAAAGCTTACAACAAGGCTGTATGCATCATGTATGACATGAGCAGTATGAAAAGTTTGGATACTACAAATGTAAAAAATGATTGGAAAAGACTGGTTGATACTTATAAAATTACAAGCGGTGGCGATGATCAACCCTATCTTTACCATAAAGGGAAACCTTTGATTTGCTTGTGGGGAGTAGGATTTAACGATGGTCGACATGATACAATAACTTCTCCTTCATCAGCTTATTCGATGGATGCTATCCGCAGGTTGGTCAGATTCTTTAAAAATGATCCTGACTATGGCGGTTGTACTGTATTGCTTGGCGTAAATTATACCTGGCGAACTAAAACCAACAAACCATTTATCGATGATTTTTTGAACGATATTATAAAAATGTCTGATATGATAAATCCCTGGTTGGTAGGACGGTTAAATTCAGTAAGTGACATGAGCTCTTTTGCTTATCAAATACAAGGAGATATGCTTTGGTGCGACAATAATGGCATAGAATATATGCCTTGCGCATTTCCGGGGTTTTCGTGGTTAAATATGGCATTTCGCGATTCATCCAAGAGTACAAATATTATATCGCGCGATAAAGGTAATTTTATCTGGCGGCAATTTGAAACTGCAATAACCAAAGGTGTCAAACAAATTTATGCTACTATGTTCGATGAAATTGACGAAGGCACTGCATTGTTTAAAGTAACAAATACACCTCCAAATAATATTAACGGAAACAATGAACCTAACATTACTCTTGTGGGTGATTATCCGGCAAGTGTATTTCAAACATTAGATGGCTTATCGTCCGATTATTACTTGTGGTTAGTGGGAGAAGCGACGCATATGTTGCGTAAGGAATATTCTATCACACAAAGTATTCCTATTCGATCCGATAGGTTTTTGCTGGGTGGGGCTACATTGGTTAGTGAACCTCTCCCCGAAGGGAAATATAAAATATCGTATACCGGAACTTTTGAAGGTAAATTGTTTTGCAGTAACCCGTATGTAGTTGCTTACGGTGCACCTACTTATGGGAAATTAATTGACAGTCGCTATTATGGTACGGAATTAACCTCAGATGGTGTAATAATTGAAGGGACGCCGGGACAGATAGTAACAGTAATTCGTACTGATGCCGACCAGAAAGCAATGGGAGCTGGTTCTATAGTTTTGCAAGCTTCAACGGGAATAAAAGAAGTAAAAGACAACCCAATCGTTGTTTATTACGATAAAATGCAACACCTGTTAGTTCTTAAATCGCACTCAGAATCAGTGCAATCGGGAACAATTTCGATATTCAGTACCACTGGAAGCGAAGTGCTTAGACAACAAATAAAACTGGATGACACGGTTATTCATATCCCATTAAATTTGCAAAAAGGACTATATGTGATACAATTTTATTATAAAAATCGGAATTTTAATCAAAAGTTACTCGTAAATTAATTTAGTTTTAAGTTTAAATTAATCAGTCAATACTATATTTGTAACAGAAATTAAAAATAATTATTTATTATGAGAAAAACAATTTCAATCCTTACTCTATTTTTAGCACTATTTATATCAATATCATTAGAGGCTCAAAATAGGATTCGTTTTGTGGTATTCCCCGATTCTCAAAACGCTGCGAACTTATTCCCAGAAGTATTTACTTCCCAATTCGACTGGGTGGCTACAAATGCATCTCAATTCAATTTCGTACTACACGTGGGCGATGTAGTAGAAAGTAGCAGCAATACTGATCAATGGGCTTTAGCCAAAACTAACTTTGATAAGCTTACTGCCAAATCATTGCCTTTTGCTTTTTGCATGGGCAACCATGACATAGGAATCAGTCTTAATACTGCCACTAATGCTACCTGTGATAACCGTGTTTCAACAGCATGTAATACGGCTTTTCCGGCTTCTTCGTTTGCGGGTTTGGTAGGAACTTACGAAACCGGTAAGATAGATAATAGTTACCACGTATTTCATGCCGGAGGAAAAGATATCCTGGTAATGTGTATAGAGCTTTGCCCAAACGATTTAATTGTTGCATGGGCAAACAATATAATTGAAAATAATCCGGAAAAATTAGTTATCATTCTGGAACATAATTATATGACGTATGGAAGTGTAGCTGAAGAGTGTACGCAAGATGCTATTATGAGTACGATTAACTGGCGGAGTTTTGCTCCGGCTCCTTACGATAACTTAGCAAATGACCCCAATCATCCTGAATCGGTTATCAATACCGGCGAAATGTTGTGGAACAAATTAGTACGAAAACATAAAAATATTTTTGCCACTTT